>CAUUVZ010000010.1:0-53714 GCA_963548875.1 uncultured Treponema sp.
TTATGTCTTTCATATCCACTCCTACCGTCCGCCGCCCGCTGGTTTCCTCCCTTGACCCACCCTCCTTGGGCACGACTAAAGGACTTGCGCCCTCTGGAATCCCAACTCATCCATACATTTTAATTTTTTTAAATACCCATACACGATATTTATAAAAATAAAGAAACTCGACATTCGAACTTTTAGCTTAAAAGTCGCGTTGAATACATCAATACCTTGATTTTTCTTCTGTTGTTCAAATATCAAATCCTTATATATTCAGACTCGGAAAGCTTTTATAAGAACGACAAAGTTTTCTTTCCTTGTCTGCTATCCCAGTACACATCCATATTAGGAGAGATAATCCGTCAGGTTTTTCCGGTTCTGTGGTTGCGGTGAGTTGCCGGCTTTTGCATGGCGCAGTATATACTTGCCGTTGGTTATAAGGTGCTGTTTTAAGTCGATAGTTTTTTTTTGCCGGAAACGTTATATTGTGTCCATGAAAATTGGAAAGGACAAAATTCTGCCGTTTGTGTTGACGGCAGTCGTTATTATTTCGGATCAAATTACAAAAGCGTTGGTAGCGCATTTTATTCCGCCTTTTACGATCGGTGCGGAGTTTTTTGGCGGGTTTTTGCGGATCGTTCACGTGGCAAACACGGGCGTTGCATTCAGTTTGGGAGACTCAATGCCGCACATGATACGGCGTATGCTTTTTGCCGTGGCTCCGCTCATAGTCATTGCTCTTGTCGTTAGCGTGTATATACGAAATAACGATTTTTCCAAACTTCAACGCTGGGCAATTTGCGGAATTGTCGGCGGCGGACTCGGAAATCTAATCGACCGCTTTTTTAGACCGTCCGGTGTCATCGACTTTATCGACGTTAAATTCTTCGGTATTTTCGGTTTGCAGCGATGGCCGACGTTCAATGTTGCGGATTCCGCCGTCGTCGTTTGCGGAATTATGCTTTTAATTTCGTTTTTATTTACGGTTTCAAAAGAAAAATCGGAAAAGAACGGTTGACTTTCTATTCGGCTTTAATCGCATTTGAACGGGAACGGATTTAATTTATGGAAAGAATCGGAATTATCGGCGCAATGGAAGTTGAAGTCACTCTTTTGCGCGAAAAAATGAAAAATCACGGCGAAGTAAAAGCCGTTTCGGAGGGCGGGCTGACTTTTTACAGCGGCTCGCTCGGAGGAAAATCCGTTACGCTCGTTAAGAGCGGTGTCGGCAAAGTGAATGCGGCTGTTTGCGCCCAGCGTCTTATTTTGCGCTTCGGAGCGGAATGCGTTATCAATACCGGTATTGCCGGAGCTTCGGCGGTAGGCTTGGGCGTATTCGACATGGTTGTATCGTCGGATGCTTTGTATCACGATATGGACGCGACCGCGTTCGGATACAAACCTTGCCAAATTCCGCAGATGGATACTTGGAAATTTAAAGCGGATGAGCGTCTGATAGGCGCGGCTGAAAAAGCGTTTGCAAAGTCCGACTTTTCATCAAAGCATAAAATCGTGTGCGGACGCATTGCAACGGGAGACCAGTTTGTCGGTGATAAGGCGGACAAAGCGCGCATAATCGAAAAATGCAATCCCGCCTGCATCGAGATGGAAGGAGCCGCGATTGCGCATACGTGTTTTTTAAACGCGGTGCCTTATGTGATTTTGCGCTGTATGTCGGATATGGCGGACGACAGTTATGAATCGACTTATGAGTTCAACGAGGAAGTTGCTGCCCGCCAAAGTGCGGCTATTGTTGAGGGAATGCTCTCTTATATTTAAAAGGGATTTAAAAGTCTGCGAAAAACAGCCCTTTATTCTTCTATTGAAGAAGCTGTAGAAGTATTCGAGGATAAATTTTCAATAGAAGCTATAGATGAAATGAATACAAACCTTGAAGAAATAAGGTATAAAATTATCGGAAGAATAAGAAGACAGGTTGTATTACTTGTTGTGTATGCTTCCAGACTTAGTAAACTTATTGTAGACCACTTCAAAGCGATGGATAAAGGCCGGCAAACTAAATTAAATGATTTTCTAACGGACGCAAATAGAATTAAAGCGAAAATACAAAATCGGGAGAAATTTTATGCCGAGACCGAAGACAAAAGCGGACTTGATTCATGCCGCAAATAATAATTTTGAGACGCTGCTGAATCTTATTGGCGGTTTATCCGACGAGGAAAAGCACGCCGATATTTTCCCGAACGAGCGCGACAAAAACGTGAGAGATGTTCTCGTTCATCTTTTTGAATTTTATAAATTGGATAAAAAATAATACAAAAGGTGTTACTTCCCCTTTTTTGCCGACCCCATATAATCGGCGTACATATCCGCAAATGAATGTTAACTTTTGGAAAAAACATCAAAACACGCCGTACGAGCTTTCGGCGGAAAATTTGAAAAAAACGCATTCGGAGGCGATGCGACTTATCGACACGTTTTCCGACGAGCAGCTGTTTACAAAAAATATTTTTTCATGGACGGGAAGCACAACGATCGTAAGTTACTGTGTGTCGGTAACCTCAAGCCATTACGACTGGGCGATAAAATGTATTAAGAAGGCTATAAAAACCTTCCGCGCAAGAAATTAGCAAACTGCGAACGCGGAAAGCGCAAAATCGAGTTTGTGTTTGATTCCCGTAGAGTTTTTTAATCCCCTGCCGTATTGCGGTACTTTATTATACTTATATAAGTAGAATCTCTAATAATTTTTTTAAATTTTGCTAGTGTACACTAGCAAAAGACTTGAACCAAGTCTTTTTTGCGAAGTCTTGCTTTGCTCGACTTCGCAAAAAAAAGAAAAGATAAAATCATTGGAGGATTTTATGAAAAAAATATTGGGATACTTGTTTTATGCCTTGTACTGTGCGGTCGTATTTTCTCTCAAGAAAATAAAATTAATGTTAATAATGATGCTGATTTAATTTTTCTCAATGGGACGGGAGAACGCATAACGGATATAGAGATACGGTCTGCAGAAAGTAAGGGTATATGTTCAATGAGCAATATAGTTTTTGAGGATCAAAAAGCACTGGGGATAGACTTACCAAGTAGAATGGAAAAACACAATAAATTTCAGGTAATAATAAAATATGGAAAAAGAACAGCCAAAACAAAGAATATAGAAATAGTATGCAAGAAAAATAATATAGCCCCTACATATTTGCTCACGATAGCAGGGAAGGATTCTTCAATACCATTGGCAGCCGCTTTTGAGCAGATAGAGTATGGCACAAAATATTTCATATAAATCTACTTTCCGCGGTGCCGTCTTTTTCTTTCCGCTTTCTAATATCCCTCGAATATGCTCAAATTGTGCTCTTGTTATGTCGCTCGGGTATTTCTTTCTCATTCTTTTATTTTACCGTTTTTCTTTGACTTTAAACAGGCTCTAAGAAAAAATACGGAATCGGGCGGCGTGTACAAAATCCGCATGAAACTTTATAATGCTGAAATGTTCCGTTTATATATTGAAAGAAAGCCCGGCTTTCGGAATGAAGCCGAAAGCATTTATTCACAAATCAAAAATTTTTTGGGCATTTCGGGCATTACCGGAGTGCGTTATATTAACCGCTACGACATAGAAAATATTGATGAAGAATCGGCGAAAATTGCGGCTGCAAGAATTTTTTCGGAGCCGCAGGGAGACATTTGCACTTTCGATAAACTTGATGTCGATGAAAACAGTCAAGTAATTATTTGGGAATATCTTCCCGGTCAATACGATCAGCGCGCAGACAGTGCGGAGCAATGTCTTTCGCTTTTGCTGGCGGAAAATTCTTCCGATTCCGCAAAACTTCATAAGTCTCCCAGAGTGCGCTGCGCCAAAATGGTTGTGTTAAGCGGCTCCCTGAACGCGGATGATATGCTTTGCATAAAAAATTATCTTGTAAATCCGGTAGATTCGCACATCACCGACGATAAAATCCCCGAAAGTCTTGAAATAAAAGCCGACGAACCTGCAGATATTCCTACGGTTGAAGGTTTTATCTCTTTTGATGAAAATTCTCTTGCCGAATACCGCGAAAAGATGGGTCTTGCAATGGATTCGGCTGACATTAAATTCTTGCAATCGTATTTTAGAGAAGAAAAACGCGACCCTACGCTCACGGAAATCCGTGCCGTCGACACTTATTGGTCGGATCATTGCCGGCACACAACTTTTTTAACGGAACTTAAAGACATAAAAATCGAAAACGGACCGTATTCTTCCTTGTTCGAAAAATCCTTAAAGAATTATACCGATATGCGTGCCGATTTATATGCGCAGGATAACAAGCCCGTTACTTTGATGGATATGGCTGTTATCGGCATGAAATATCTTAAAAAACACGGCAAGTTGGAAGATCTTGAAGTTTCCGAAGAGAATAATGCTTGCTCGGTTTATATCGATGTTCATTACACGCACGGAAAAGACGGTTCGCCTTCGGATAAGAATGCAAAAGATTCCGTTGAACGCTGGCTGTTGATGTTCAAAAACGAAACGCATAATCATCCTACGGAAATAGAACCGTTCGGAGGAGCTGCAACTTGCATCGGAGGAGCCATCAGAGACCCTCTTTCGGGGCGTTCGTGGGTATATCAATCGATGCGTGTAACGGGTGCTTCCGATCCTACGGCACCTCTTTCCGCAACAAGAAAAGGTAAACTGCCCCAATTAAAAATCGTCCGGGAAGCCGCACAGGGATTTTCTTCTTACGGGAACCAGATCGGTCTTACTACGGGACAAGTTACGGAAATCTATCACCGAGGATACGAAGCAAAACGCATGGAACTCGGAGCAGTAATTGCGGCGGCTCCTGCGGATACGGTAATAAGAGAGCGTCCCGAATGCGGAGATGCCGTAATTCTTTTGGGCGGCGGAACGGGACGCGACGGAATAGGAGGCGCAACCGGTTCTTCAAAAGTTCATACGAAAAAATCGGTAGCGACAGCCGCAGCGGAAGTGCAAAAAGGAAACGCCGTCGAAGAACGTAAAATTCAGCGGCTTTTTAGAAATAAAGACGTAAGCCTTATGATCCGCCGTTGCAACGACTTCGGAGCGGGCGGCGTTTCCGTTGCCGTAGGAGAACTTGCGCCGGGTCTCGATATAAATCTTGATGCGGTTCCGAAAAAATACGACGGACTTGACGGAACTGAACTTGCAATCTCCGAATCGCAAGAGCGCATGGCTGTTGTGGTTCGCGCAAAAGATACGGAGAAATTTATTGCCGCCGCCGCTAAAGAAAATCTTCACGCCGTAAAAATTGCCGATGTAACGGATTCCGAACGGCTTGTGATGAGATGGAGAGGCAAGATTATAGTAAATCTTGCAAGGAAATTTCTCGACGCGGCGGGAGCGCACCATGATGCCCGCGCTTTAATTGAAAGTCCTGCATCTCAAGAAATGTCGCCGCTTGTAAATCCTCTTGACTCCGTAAAAAATGCTCTTGAAAGCGGCGATGAAATAAAAACCGCATGGCTCAAAAATATTTCCGACCTTGCGTGCTGTTCTCAGCGCGGACTATGCGAAAGATTTGACGGTTCAATCGGCTCTTCTACGGTCATTTTCCCGTACGGCGGAAAATATCAATCTACGCCGGAAGCCGGTATGGTTGCAAAAATACCCGTACTTTCGCCGCTTGAAACTTCAACAGTAAGCATGATGACTTTCGGTTTTGATCCGAGAGTAAGCCGGTGGAGTCCGTGGCACGGTGCGCAGACCGCCGTTCTGTCTTCTCTCGCAAAAATTACCTGCATAGGCGGCAAGGCATCTTCCGGTCGTTTGTCTTTTCAAGAATTTTTCGGGCGAGCAGTAAACGAAAAAACATGGGGATTTCCCGCCGCCGCCCTTCTAGGTGCTATTGATGCACAAAAATCTATGGGAACAGCTTCCATCGGCGGCAAAGACAGCATGAGCGGAACTTTTGAAGAACTGAACGTTCCGCATACGCTTGTTTCGTTTGCGGTAACACATGATGAAGTGAAAAATGTTTCTTCCGGTTCATTTAAAAAATCCGGCAGCGGCATTTATCTTATTTCCGTTCCGTACTCGCATGAGCTTGCGCCGGATTTTGCCGCATTTAAACATAATTCCGAAAAATTATATGAATTGAATTCGGCAAAAAAAATCTCCGCAATGTATCCGGTCGGCGCAGGCGGAATTGCGGAAGCAGTTACTAAAATGGCATTCGGCAATAAAATCGGAGTAAAACTCTTTTATATTCCCGCATCCGCAACTGCGCAAGGCTTTGTACCGGATAAAAAAGCATCCGCAAAAGATTTATTTACACCGCTTTACGGTTCGATAATCGTTGAAGCGGACGAACTTGATACGGAACTTTTTGTGCGCGGAACAGCAGTAAAAATAGGAGAAACTCAAGAAAAAGCGGAAATCACGATTGAATCGGAAGGGATTTTCGGCACAAATATTTCTATTGAAGAAGCGGAATGTGCATGGGAATCCACGTTGAAAGACGTATTCCCTCAAGTAAGCGGATCGGAATTACAGCCGCCTCTTCCGGAATTTGCAAAAACCGTCCACGAATCTTTGAGCAAAGCCGGAAAATCGCCCGTATTTTCTTCGGCAAATGCGAAACCTTCCGTGCTTATCCCCGTATTTCCGGGTACCAACTGCGAATACGATATGGCTCGCGCATTTAATCTTGCAGGCGCAAAAACAAATATTTTCGTCTTTGCAAACAACACACCGAAAGCTCTTGCAGACTCGCTGAAAGAACTTGAAAAGCAGCTTAAAGAAACACAGATTTTTGCGCTTGCAGGCGGATTCAGCGCAGGAGACGAACCGGACGGCTCGGGAAAATTTATTGCAAATGTTCTGCGCGAAAAACATATAGCGGAAGAAATTATGAACCTTCTGTATAAGCGAGACGGACTTATACTTGGAATCTGCAACGGATTTCAGGCTCTTATAAAAACAGGTTTGATACCGTACGGCGAAATTAAAGAGCCGCAAAAAGATATGCCCACACTTACGTTTAATAAAATCGGAAGACATATTTCCCGCATAGCCAGAACGCGCATTGTTTCCGCAATAAGCCCATGGGCAAATGACCCGTCCGTCATCGACAGCCGAATTCATCTTGTCCCCATATCACACGGAGAAGGCAGAATCGTGATAAATACCGACGAAGCGGAAAAACTTTTCAAAAACGGGCAGATTTTTTCGCAATACGTTGATGAATTCGGAAATCCCGCAATTTCCGAACCGGACAATCCTAACGGCTCGCTCTTTGCAATAGAAGGAATGACAAGCCCGGACGGAAGAATTCTAGGTAAAATGGGGCATTGCGAACGCACAGTCGGAACGGATAAGAACGGAGCTTCTACAGATTTAATTGTAAATGTTGCGGGAAATCCGCTCACCAATGATTTTGAAAATTCATGTCTGAATATTTTTAAATCCGGCGTAAGATATTTCAGTATTTAGAGAAGTTAAAATCTTGGGGCTGCCTTGAAAGCGCGTTGCTTTTCGGCAGTCCCGTAAAATCAAATTATGAAAAACAAGGAAAAGAACAAATAAACGCTTGCAAGCAGCATAATCAAATTCCCTACGGCATAGAAGAATTTAATTTTACGAACGGAGCAAAACACAAGTCCGATTGTGTAAAATATTCCCGCGACAATCAAAAGACTAAAGCTGCCCGTCGAAAGAACTTGGTAGAGCTGCTTGCATATAAAGAGCCCCGCCCAGCCCAGAACCGCGTAAAAGATAATGTTTACAAGCTCTATGCGGCTTCCCGCAATCGAATACATAATTATTCCGACTAGGCAGATTACCCATACGATTCCCGACAAAATGAGTACATGAATGTTCGCCAGTGAAAAAATCTTGTACGTATATGTTGCGTATGCGCAGGATAGTACAAGAAAAATATCGACGCGGCAAAGACGTTTGAAAACTTCTTTTGCACCTGCCGAAGTAAGCGCGTGATGAAGAATCGACATTACATAGTTTACAACCATTAATGCACCGAAAGACGTAAACAAAATCAAATAGATTTTCTGCTTATCCGCAGCAGCTCTGCTGACCGCAAATACATCCAAAAGAACCGTCGCCGCAATAAAAAGACAAGCTCCTATTCCCTGAACGATTGAGCTGAAAATCTCTTCGCCCAGTGTAAACGGGCGCAACTTATTTTCGCGCGCTATATGCTGTTTTTCCCTTGCAATGGCGCGTTCTGCGCGTTTTTTCGCTTTTTCGCTTTTTGCATAATCTTCAGCCGCATATTTTGCTTTAAGCCGCTCAGGATCTTCCGCATACTGAATATTGATTTCTCTGATTTTAGCTTCCGCTTCTTCTTTTATCTGCCGAATTCTAAGCTGTTTTTTAGCTTTTATGGATCTTAGAGTCGAAAGTCTAACCGCATTGGCTGCAATTTCATCTTCACGAGTCATATTTACCCCGCTTCAACACTTATTTACGCGCCATTATACCGATTTGCAGAAGTTTTTTCCATGTCCGCCATTATGAGCGCCTGACATTATAAAGAAAAAACTTATTGAAGATTTTATCTACTAAGTTTAATTTCGAGTTTTATAAACTCAAAGCAAACATTCTTCTAAGGCAAGCCTTAAACCGTTATTTCAAGGGAGTGGCGGACGGAAGAATGGGACGAGAAAAACATAACGAATTCGCCGTCCGCTTCAAGTTTCGAGTTCTCGAAACTTGCACAACCTGTTATAGCCCGCAGATTTTTCACTTGGACACCAGCGGATATTTTTACGCAATTTTGCCGTGCAAAATTGCAGCGAACCGGCGGCGGTAAAAACGGATTTTACTCACTTTAGCTTCTCTGCCGCCGCCTCAAGTTTTCCATCGGGAAAACTTGAGGCGGACGGAAATCCGATTATGTTTTTCATATTACGTTCCACCGTCCGCCGCCCTTTGGAATCCCGGCTTAATTTCGAGTTTTCTCATCGAAAACTCACGAACATACTGTACGCTCGCGCGCACTAATTGCACGGCTCCTAACTTCGAAGATTTACTCGCCGTGTAATTTTAAGGAACCGGATATTCGGGTTAAATTACAATTTGCTTTGCGCCGGATTTTTTATCGCGCTTAAGATTTTCGGGTTTGGTCAGCAATTCTATAACCAATTTGCCGCCGTTTGCAAATCCTCTGTGAGCGCGGTCAATCGCAAGCGCAAGACCGTTTTCGGTGCAGGCATAAAATCCTTTTCTGCCGCCGGGAAGTTTAATTTCATCCGATGTAATGCGCATTTCCAAAAGACGCGCTCCGTTATCTGCAGGTCTTGCGGCGGCAGCTTCTGGTTCCGTATTTTTTCTCACAAAAAGCCAGCTTATAACCGCGCGCTCTTTAGGTATGCCTGCTTCTTCGGATAATTTTAAGAGGCGGCGCGGCGCATCTTCCGTCCCGAACGCAAAGTTGCACCATTTTTCGCGCCCGCCTCTATGCGCATGGGTTCCTTGCATGGGGCAAGTCATTTGGTGCGGACAGGGGTAGAGCGCGCTATAATTTTGCTCTATAAAATTTTTACGCAAAAGACTTATAAAATTTGCGGCAGGCGGAGTTCCGGGCTCCGCAAAAAAAAATGCGGCATTGCTTTTTGCATAGGCAAGCAAATTCCGAACTTTCTGCCGCGCCTCCGTTTCCGCATCTTGTTTTGCATCTTGCAATACTTCGTTAAACGTATTTGCGGAAAATACAAAATCCGCCTTTTCTTTTAATGCAGTTCCGAAACCGCCCTTTACCCGAATTATGTTCCAATGAGGCGGCACATCGGGCATTGACGGACGCAGTTTTGCTGCTACGGAAAAATACAAATCTTCTCCCAAAGTTAAGGCACCTTGGGAAATATCCATGCAATACCACGTAAGACGGAGATTGCGCAATTCCGGGTGAGAAAGCCAAAGGGCGATAGGCAGCGTTAGAGGTCCGCTTCCGATATCGAGACAAATCGAACCGTCCCTAAGAGAAAATTCTTTATAATCGATATCGGAAAACACACGGGTAAGGCGCACAAGATTCCACCACAAAAAATACCGCGCATAAGCGGAAAGCATTTCGCGGCTGTTCATATATCCCAATCTCCGCTCGTCCCTCTCGTCGGTCAACTCATGCGAAAGAATGCGTATGTCTTTAGAAAGATTTAAAAGCTGCCGGCTGTTTAAGGGGCGCGCCGACTGTACAATCTTATCGAAGTCTTCCAAAAGCATTCGGCTTTCGCGAGGCACTTTGTTTCCGTCAAACATCGGAGAATATGAAACGAATTCGGCATCGGGTTTTGTGTCGGCTTCGGGGGAATATGCAAAATCGTCCCGCTTTGCGTGCGCAGCATTTTTGATTTTGCCGGCGGATTTTGAACCGTTTGCGCGGGATTTTGCCGTATCGGATACGGAAGACTTTGTTTGAGTCTTTAAAAATTTTTCATAGAATTTAGGCATGATATTTCCTTAAAAAATCGGCACGGAGCCGATACGTTTCGGACAATCCCGTAAGCTAGTGTTTAGTCTTTTTTATGCTGAAATATAAATCGGTAAGTTCTCTTCGAAGATCGTGAATTTCTTTAATCGCCTGAGCCGCATTGTTTACGGCGTCCGCATCCGCAATAATTCTGTCGCGAGCTCCTTCAATCGTATATTTCTGTTTTGCGATAAGATAATTCAACCGCATTGCAAGCTCCAGCTCTCGCTGGTTATAGCTTCGCCTGCCGCCTATATCTTTTTGAGGCGCAAAACCGGGAATCACTTCTTCCCAGTAGCGCAAAATATGAGCCTTTACGCCGGTAATTTCTTCAACTTCGCCGATAGTGTACATGAAACCCGAGCAATCCTATCGCTAAACGCCTTTTTCCTTTTCATCAAACAGTGCTTTAATCTGCTCTTCGTAAATCGAATTGAGGCGGTAACGCATAATTTCCTGTTTTGCCGAAAGTTCCACACCGACTTCAAAGGGCTTCGTAATAAGGCAAAATCTGCTTACACGCTCATACATCTTAAATCCCGTTTTTGAATTTACAAGAGAATTTATTTCATTTTCAAAAAGACTTTGAATATTGTCCGAAACAAGCAGATTTTCGTAAGTGTCGTATTGAATTCCGTTTTCCGCCGCATAATTCTTAACTTCTTCTTCATCCACAAGAATTAAAGCCGCAAGATAACGCTGGTCTTGTCCCACGACGACCGCGTTTTTTATAAAGCGGGACTGCTCAAGCTTCTGCTCGATGGGAACCGGTTCGACGTTTTCTCCGCCCCGCAGTACGATAGTGTCCTTCTTGCGTCCCTTTATTACGATTTCATCGTGGATTGTCAGCATTCCGAGATCTCCGGTATCGAACCAACCGTCAACGGTCATAACTTTTGCGGTAAGGTCGGGACGCTTAAAATAACCGCGCATTACAGTAGCACCCTTTACTTGAATCGCACCGAACTTTCCGCGTCCCAAAACATATCCGTCTTCGGGATCTACTACGCGTGCTTTTAATCCGCGTATCGGAGAACCGACGTTTCCGAAAACGGGTGCTGCAATCGGGCGGACGGAAATTATCGGCGCGGTTTCGGTAAGTCCGTAGCCTTCCACGATTTTAACTCCGATTGACCAGAAAAACTCGTCGATTAAGCGGGGATAAGAGCCGCCGCCTGCAACGCCTGCGCGGAATTTCGTTCCGAGCATGGCTTTTATTTTGCGGAACACGATTAAATTCCCCAAAAACTTGAGCGGCCATAATAAAGTCCACGGAATGATATAGGCAAACCACCATGCGACGGTGTAATAGCGTGTAAAACACGGATTTTGCCGGAACATCTGCCGGTGCATACGGCTGTGAATGATTGCCGCCGCAACGAAAAATTTATACATCGCGTAAACTATGCCGCCGGTTTTGCGCATTTTACGCGATATGCCGTCGTAAATCGCTTCGAATACGCGCGGAACTGCGGGTAAGAGCGTAGGATTGAGTTTAAGAAAGTCCGCCAAAAGCACGCTGCCGATCGGTTTGGAATAGCAAACCGTTCCCGCTTGAATTATTATGACATATTCTACGGAACGCTCAAATGCGTGCCAGACAGGGAGAACCGATAATGCGCGATCTCCGGGATTAAGCATAATGCGTTCGGGGATTTCATCGAGCTGGGCAAGGAAATTTCCGTGCGTCAACTCAACGCCTTTCGGAGTTCCGGTCGTACCCGACGTAAAAATAATGCAGGCAAGCTCGTCGGATTTACCTTTTTCAAGCTCGTTTTCAACTTCGTTTTTATTTTCGATTCTGTATTTTTGTCCTTCTTTGATAATATCCGCAAACGTCAGTAACGTAAGAGCGGAAGCATCTTTTTTGACATCTTCGGAAAGCTCATCGAACGAAACAATAGTTTTGAGCGCGGGCAGTTTATCTTTTACGGAAAGAATTTTTTTGACTTGGACGGAATTTTCGGCAATTACAAAAGCGCATTCGGTCAGCGAAAAAATCGTTTCCAAATCCATTAAAGTGGCATCGCAGCCGCGCGGAATGTCTACGGCTCCAATCGCCATAATTCCCATATCCGCCTGCTGCCATTCTTTACGGTTGTCGGCAATCAGTCCGATAAGGTCGCCTCGCTTAATCCCTCTGCTCAAGAGCCCCGCGCCGAAGTCCAGTGCAAGATCGAATAATTCTCGATACGTTACAGTTTCAAAATCTCCGTTTCCGGTTCGAGACATCTGCGCTGCGACTTCGGGAAAATCCGCCGCAGTTTTTCTTAACATTTTGGGAAGCGTTTGTTCCATTGCCAACTCCAGTCTGATAATGAGCGGATTATATCCGTATTTACGCTAAAAAACAATAAACGGAAATCCGCGCACATCAAACTGAAAGCTGGAGAACGAAACGTGAGCAGTTACGAAATGCACAAGACTATTTTTGTCTTTTTACCAACATCCTCATCGCATTCAACACGGCAAGAAAAGTAACACCTACATCGCCGAATACGGCAAGCCACATACCGGTAATACCCGCGGCTCCGAGTGCCATAATTGCGGCTTTTACGCCGAGTGAAAACGCGATGTTTTGGTAGACTATGCCGAGCGTCCGTTTTGAAAGGCGCACCGCTTGGGCGATTTTAGACGGTTCGTCACTCATGATAACAACATCGGCAGCTTCTATCGCTGCATCCGTTCCGAGTGCGCCCATTGCAATCCCCGTATCCGCGCGCGATAAAACCGGCGCATCGTTTATACCGTCTCCGGCAAAAAAGAGCGTTCCGCGCCGCCTGCTTTCTTTTTGGGAGGCAAGCAATTCTTCAACTATGCGCACTTTGTCTTCCGGCAAAAGATTTGCGTACACCGTGTCGATTCCGAGTGCGGCTGCCGTCTTTTTTGCAGTTTTTTCCGCATCTCCGGTCAACATAACCGCTTTTTTTACGCCGAGCTTTTTCAAATCCCGCACCGCCTCTTCGGCGTCGTCCTTTATCTCGTCGGCAATGACGATGTGACCCGCGTATTCCCCGTCTACCGCGACGTGCACGAAAGTTCCCGCATCCTCTTTCAGGCAATCCATTTCGAATTCGATGTTGTTTTCCGACATTAGCGTTTCGTTTCCGGCAAGAATCAATTTGCCGTCAATTTCGATTTTTATCCCCCGTCCGCTCAATTCTTCCGCATCCTTTGCGTGAATGCGGTTGCAGCATTCCCCGTGATGTTTTTCTTTGAGAGATTTTGATACCGGGTGATTGGAAAAGTGCTCCGCGTGGGCGGCAATTACAATCAATTCTTCGCCTGAAATTTTATCTGGATCGGCGGGATGGGTTTCCGTAACGATAAAAGAGCCTTTGGTAAGCGTACCGGTTTTATCGAACACGGCGGTGCGCACGTTCGAAAGCGATTCCATTCCTGCACTGCCTTTAAACAAAATCCCCTGCCGAGCCGCCGAGCCGATTCCGCTGAAAAACGACAGCGGGACGGAAATAACGAGTGCGCAAGGACACGAAACGACAAGAAAGATTATTGCGCGGGAAATCCACGTTTTTACGTCGCCCGTTACGATTGAGGGGACAACGGCAACCAGCAAAGCAAGAATACAGACAATCGGCGTGTAGACTTTTGAAAAACGGGTTATAAAGCGCTCGGTGCGCGTTTTCTTTTCGGAAGACTCTTCGGCAAGTTTTAATATCCGCGCTGCAGCCGATTCTCCCGCCTGCCGAAGCGTTTTTATTTCAAGAACGCCTTGTACATTCACCGCTCCGGAAAAAACTTCGATTCCCTCGTACGCTTCCTGCGGCACTCCCTCGCCGGTCAACTGAGAATTGTTCACAAACGACTTTCCGCCTATTACAACGCCGTCGATTGGAATGCGCTCTCCGGGCTTTACGATTATCGTTTCGCCGACTTGTACTTCGTCCGCATGAACTTCGATATTTTCGCCGCCGCGTACAACGGTTGCCTTGTCCGGACGGATTTCCATGAGCGCATTTATCGACTTTCGCGATTTGTCCACCGCATAGTCTTGGAAGAACTCTCCGATTTGGTAGAACAGCATGATTGCGGCGGCTTCCGCGTATTGTCCGAGTCCGACCGCTCCCATAGAGGCAAGACTCATTAAAAATTGTTCTTCAAAGACTTTACCTTTTAAGACGCTACGCACGGCTTGCAGAACAACGTCTTTTCCGCAGAGCAAAAATGACGCAAGGAACAAAACGACGCTTACTGCACTCCTCAAATTTCCTGCAATGTTTATGCTTATATCCAAAACCGCAAACGGTGCGTGCCGAACCGCCATTGCCGCCGCAAAAAATATGAGAGATGCGGCAATCCGTTTTACGGGGGATTCTTCGTCTTCGCAGTGTCCGTCCTCGTGAGCGCAGCACGAACAGCGTATATTTCCGTGCAAGCTGCCGTGCTCATGATGATGTTCATGCTCGTGAGAATGCTCCAGTTCGTGAATGTGCGTGTGCTCGTGTTCACGGCTTCCGTCATGATGAGTGCAGGTGCATTCTCCTTTATGTTGATGTTCTTTCATAATAAAACCTCCAATTTAGCCGTAGTCTGCGAAAGCAAAATGCAGGCGGCGGAATATTGCTGTATTTTTCACACATTATTCTCTGCTGCCACCCTATTCCCCAACGTGATTCAGTCCTTGATTCAAAATCGAATTGACGTGGTCGTCCGCAAGCGAATAAATCAGCGATTTTCCTTCGCGGCGGAATTTTACCAGTCCGTTGGTTTTCAAAATGCGCAACTGATGGCTGACCGCCGATTGCGTCATACCCAAAACCGCAGCAACTTCACCCGCAGGCATTTCCTGCTCAAGCAGGACGAACAGGATTTTTATCCGCGTCGAGTCGCCGAAAATCTTAAACAGCTCGGCAAGGTCGAATAACGTATCTTCGTCCGGCATATTTTCAAAAGCGTCCGCTTCCATTTTATTTCCTCCCAAAAATTTTAATTTTTAGGTAAGCCCTATACGGTATTTATAAAAATAAAGAGACTCGGCATTCGGGGTTATAAGTCCTTCTACCAAAGTTCTTTTTTCAGCTCGATAGAATCTTTTTCGGACAAAGTTCTAATCACCCTGCATGGAACACCGCCGGCAAGAGAATTCGGAGGAATCGCGCCGGTTACTACGCTCCCCGCAGCGATAACGCAGCCGTCGCCGATAACCGTGCCGCCGCAAACCGTAACATTGCTTGCAAGCCAGCAGTTATCGCCGATGACAATCGGTTTTGCGTACTCGGGGACAAAAGCGCTGCCGTCAGCCATCGTACGCGCACTGCGTTCGCGGCTTAAAAGCGGATGCACCGGCGTTACAAGCGAGCAGTTCGGACCGACAAACACGTTGCAGCCGACTTTTACGGGCGCGCAATCCAAAACCGTAAGATTGAAGTTTGCGTAAAAGTTTTCACCCAACTCCGTAAATACTCCGTAATCGAATTGTACCGAACCTTGCAGATACGCGCTTTTTGCGGCGTTCGGCAACAATTCCCCGATAATTTTTGCGCGGGTTGTACCGTCCGTTTCGTCGAGCAAATTATATTCGCGGGACAGGCGGTGCGCATTCTCTCTTAGTTTTTTTAATTCATCGTCGGATGCGTCATAAATCTTACCGGCGAGCATTTTTTCTTTTTCAGTCATAGCGTCTCCAAAGACAGTGTCGTTCGGCAGGTTGCCGCAAATACTTCAACACATGAATAACTGTTCATATATTAAACTACGAATTAAAGCGTGTCAAGTTTTTACAGATTTTTACGAAACGGACGATTCGATATATGAGGACGGAAAACGGGGACGTGAAAGACACAGCACATCGGAATTACATCCGTAAAAGCGCAGGCATCTGCCCTTAAACGATTAGTTTATCGCCTTAATGTCGAGTTTTATAAACTCAAAGCAAATATTCTTCTAAGGCAAACCTTAAACATTTTTTTCAAGGAAGGAAACCAGCGGATACTTTTACGCAATTTTGCGTTATGCAAAATTGCAGCAGACCGGCGGCGGTAAAAGCGGATTTTACTTACTTTAACTTTTCTCCCGCCGCCTCAAGTTTTCTCTTAGGAAAACTTGTATAGAAACATCTTTCAAATACCGTTATATCGTTCGCCGCTCTTTGGGATAAAACTTGATTTCCATGACTTTCTCCTTGTTATCGGCGGACAAACTTTACGGATTCTTGTTATAATCGGCTCATGGAAATATCAGAAGACTTATGCAATCGATTTCGGGAGCTTGCCGATAAATACGAAAATGCGGATTTTGTCATAGGTGATCCGTCTTGCGTTTTAAAAAGATATGAGAATCGAACGGATATCGAAGCGGCTGCGTTTATTGCCGCAATGCTTGCATTCGGAAGGCGCGAACAATTTTTGCAAAAGATAGAGCGCATTTTATCTACGGCGGATAAATCCGGGGGGATTACAGTATGGCTTAAAAGCGGCGCATATAAAAACGATTTTGTTCCGGATTGCGATTTTTCTACCGAAACACGTGCCGCCGCTTATGAAAAAAAATTTTACAGATTCTATTCTTATGCCGACTTTATAAAATTTTTCGATATGCTCGCAGCCGTCCTGAAGTCCGCGCCGACAATGGGCGAGTATTTTGAGAAAATTTATAAAGACGCACTCGCACAATCCGGCAAGAAATATCTTTTGCTCGCACCGATTATTTCCTCCGCGTTTGAAGGCTGCGCGGTCGTTCCGCACGGTAAAGATACGGCAAACAAACGCATAAATATGTTTTTACGCTGGATGGTGCGCAGAAATTCTCCCGTCGATTTGGGATTATGGACTTGGTACGAGCCTTCAAATCTTGTAATTCCGCTTGACACTCATGTCGTGCAGGAAGCCGTACGATTCGGTCTCATCCCCCCGAAAAGCGGCGGCAATTTGAAGACTGCTCTTGCCGTTACGGAAGCATTAAAGCGGATATGGCAGGACGATCCGTGTAAGGGAGATTTTGCTTTGTTCGGACTGGGCGTTGATACTGAAAGGAAGGAATAATGAAAGACTACATTTTTTTTGATTTGGACGGAACTTTAACCGATTCGCAGGAAGGAATTTTGAATTCTCTTCGTTATACACTTGAATTTTACGGAGTTGAATATTCCGACGAGAGACTCAAGACTTTTATTGGTCCTCCGATAGTTGAAACATTTAAAAAATTGGGCTTTCTCGGCGAAAAGGCGATGGAAAGCGTAAAAGTGTACCGCAAATATTTTGCGCAAAAAGGCATTTTTGAAAATCGCGTTTACGACGGAATAGAAAATCTTCTTAAAAACCTGAAAAACTCCGGCAGACATTTAGCGGTCGCAACATCAAAACCGGAAGAATATGCGATCCGTATTGCAGAACATTTCGGTATTGCAAAGTATTTTGACTGTATATGCGGCTGCAATATGGATGAAACCCGTTCGGACAAAGCGGAAGTGATTGAATATGCGCTCGATTCTTGCAGGCTGCATACGGAAGATACGGAACGAGTTTTGATGGTCGGTGATCGCTACACCGATATTGAAGGAGCGCATAAAAATTCAATTTGTGCGGCAGCGGTTTTGTACGGTTACGGCAGCCGCAAAGAGTTTGAAGAATTCGGCACGGATTATATAGTAGAGACTGTAAGCGGATTGCAGGACTTAATAGAAAAGTTATGAAGTTTTCAAAAAATTGCAAAGCGGCGGAATATTTTATGACGTTTATAAGCCCGGTGTTGTCGGTATTATTTACGGGATATTTTATTCTGCTGCAATTTTTGTCGCCGGAAAATTTTTTCGGGACGATATTTTCATTCGGTACGGTATGGATGCTTACCGGTATTTTCTTTGCCGCAGTGTTTTTGTTTAGGAAGAAAAAATATTTTTCCCGAATACCTTTAATTCTAAAAAAGATTTTCATTGCACTTATTTCGATTGGAGCTGCAATTGCTTCAGTTTGTTTATATTTTATTTTGACTCCGCGCATAAGTACGGGCAATGAAGAAGTAAAATATGTAATTCTTTTGGGCGGCGGCATTACAAAAGATATGAAACTTACGAAATCGATGCAGCAGCGGGTAAAAACCGCTTTTGAATATTTAGAACATCATCAGAATGCAAAAGCCGTTGTAACAGGCGGACAGTTGCGTTTTACAAAATGTTCGGAAGCATCCGTATTGAAATCCGCGCTGGTCTCTCTCGGAACGGACGAAAATCGCATAATTGAAGAGGGAAAGGCTCTCGATACGATAGAAAATTTTAAATACAGCGCGTTTATGCTTTCCGAGTCCGAAAATATTTCCGTACGGGATGTCCTTTCATCGCCGGTAGCAGTAGTTACAAGCGGATTTCATCTTACACGCGCAGAATATCTTGCCGCACGTATGGGATTTACGAATGTTTACGGACTTGCGTCTTCCGTTCCGCCCGTTTTCGTATTGAATTCATATTGCCGCGAAATATGCGCATACGTCAAGTTGTTTTTCCGTGTAATCCTTACGGGAGAGCCGAAGTCTCTCGTTGTGTGATTTAAAAAATCCTTGCTATGGCTATTTTTTTTTTCGGGTGTTATAATCCGGTTGTCTTAGGCTAACGGTTTTCCTTCGGTTTTGAGACAGCTCCTTTTTAGGTAGATGAAAATGACAAAAAGAAATATGTACTTTAAGATGATTTTAGGCTCGCTTGTTCGGCGGAAAAGCCGAATGATGACAGCTCTCCTCGCTGTTTCAATCGGTGCGTGTGTTCTTTCAGGACTTTTGACTATTTATTACGACATTCCGCGTCAGATGGGAAAAGTTTTCCGCTCTTACGGCGCGAATATTATTTTTATCCCTAATGCGGACGGCGCAAACGATTCCGGCGGTAAGATAAGCAGAGCCGATGCGGAAAAAATCCGTGCAGCGATTCCTGCCGAAAAATTAGTCGGCTTTGCGCCTTATGTGTACAAAAGCGCGAAAATCAACGAGCAGCCGTGTATGCTTGCCGGAACGGATCTAAAGGAAGCCAAAAACAGCAGTCCGTATTGGCTTGTGCGCGGAGAATGGCCTGACGCGCCGAAAGAAGTTTTAATCGGCAACGAAATTGCAAAAGCCCTGTCCGCCTCAATCGGTAACACCATCGTTATCAATACGCCCAAACCCGACGGGGACGAAACCGTTACGCAGTGCAGAATTACGGGAATCGTCATCACGGGCGGCGTTGAAGAAGAGTTCGTTTTTATGAATGCCGAAGACGTTTTGAGCATAGGCGGCGCGGCGGAGAGCGACGGACAAGGCGTATTCGACGTTATCGAGTGCAGCGTAGAAGGCAATCAGGAATTTCTTGAGTCTATAAAAGATAAAGTTGAAAGCGAAGGTATGCCCGTTACCGCCCGCCTGGTAAAACGCGTTACCGAGTCGCAGGACGCGGTTTTAAGCAAATTGCAGGCACTCGTGTGGATTGTTACTGTCATCGTACTCTTTTTGACGATGATTTGCGTTACCACTACGATGATGGCATCCGTTGCCGAGCGCAAAAAAGAAATCGGGCTAAAAAAAGCACTCGGCGCATCGAACGCGAGCGTCGTCAAAGACTTTTTGGGCGAAGCTCTGGTGCTCGGCATTGCAGGCGGACTTATCGGAATCGTACTCGGCTATTTTTTTGCAAACAACGTGAGCATCAACGTTTTTGCGCGTACGGTCAGTTTTCCATTGCCGCTCGTCCCGGTTACGGCGGCGGTCTCCGCAGTCATCACGGTTATTTCCTGTCTCATTCCCGTGCGGACGACAGTCGATATTGATCCCGCGTTGGTTTTGCGCGGCGAATGACGAAAAGTTTAATAATAAAGAGGAACTAGATATGGATATTTTGACTTTAAATAACGTTTCAAAAGTGTACGGAGAATTAAAAGCACTCGACAGCGTAAATCTTTCCGTTGCGGAAGGAGAATGGATTTCGATAATGGGACCGTCCGGTTCGGGGAAGACGACTATGATGAACATCATCGGCTGCATGGATAAGCCGTCGTTCGGGAAAATCGAACTTGCCGGGCGCGACATTTCAAAATTGACGAACAAAGAGCTGACCGTCGTTCGCCGCGATACAATCGGGCTTGTTTTTC
The DNA here is from genome assembly GCA_963548875.1 of uncultured Treponema sp. Taxonomy (GTDB): domain Bacteria; phylum Spirochaetota; class Spirochaetia; order Treponematales; family Treponemataceae; genus Treponema_D. The sequence goes on from CAUUVZ010000010.1 coordinate 20,483, forward strand.
AGCAGTTTCACCTTGTCAATTATCTGACCGCGCTTGAAAACGTGATGATGGCGCAGTATTACCACAGTATGCCGGATAAAGACGAAGCGATGGAGGCACTTGCAAGCGTAGGACTTGAAAAACGCGCAAATCACTTGCCGAACCAGCTTTCCGGCGGCGAACAGCAGCGCGTCTGTATTGCCCGCGCGCTCATCAACAATCCAAAACTGTTACTCGCCGATGAGCCGACCGGAAACCTCGACGAAAAAAACGAACTTATCGTCATGGACATTTTCCGAAAACTCCACGATTCCGGCAGTACGATTATCGTCGTTACGCATGACATAGAAGTCGGCGACCAAGCGCAGCGGAAAATCATCTTGGAACACGGACGCATTGCAAGCGCGCAAGGCGTGCGGTAACGGCGCGGACTGAATGCGGAATACAGTTTGCGCTCCGGCAGCTTGAGCACGGTAATATGCGGCAGTGCGTTCGGAAGTCCTTGCAGGACAATGCCGCAATGATTTTCGGGAGTGCGGTATTTACGGCAGCAAACTTTATCTGCCAAAAATACGTTGTATTTCGGAAACGGCAATAGCGGTCTGTTCATGGGGTAATACGTTTTACCCCATCCTCGCTTTTATGCCGACCACAAATATTTGTTGTGTAAATCTTTAAGATATATGAAAGAGCCGGAAATCATTGCGGCTCCGGCGATAACGAGAAAAAGATAATTGTATACGTTACATAGAATAAAATATCCGGCAGTAATGCAAAGCACCGCAATCGGCAGGCTCGCCTTTGTTTTGGCTGCAACAGCTTTTGCGATATGTGCCGCTACAGCAATTCCAAGTATTATCGACTGCACGGTTTTGAACATCATTTCATAACCTATTTTAATTCTGCAAAGCGGCAGGATTTCCGCCGTGTTCAGCGGTGCGAACATTGCAAGACAAAGCGAACCGATAAATATAATCAGAACGTTTTGTTCGGAATATTGCCGATATTCTGCACTGCTGTATACGGATGCAAAAAGAAGTCCTAAAGGTGCCAACGAACGTGCAAATATTACTATGCGGGAAATAAGTATCGAAACGGAAGACGGTTGTTGCCATAAATCCATAATCGGGAAAAGGATTCTTACAACTTCAAAGCCGCATCCTATTAAAAACATTGAAAAATATATTATTTCGTCGGATTGGGTTTTTTCAAATTCAATATTTATATATAAGAGACTGATAAAAACATATAGAGGGAATAAAAAAATCGATATTATAATGGATAGAAATTCGAATTTAGTGAAAAAATAATCTTGCATAAACTTCGATTGAGTAAAAATTCGTGCAAAATCCGGATATGCAAAATTATGAGAAGCCGCGCTTAATCCCGTGAGCAATCCCGCGCTTAAAATCAAAAAAAAGGAAAAGAAAGTTATAAATAAAATCACGGAATTTCTTGTTTTTATCGTCATCAGCTGGATATTAAAATGAATCCAAATAATAGTAAAGACTTAAAGAATAAAACCGAAAATCAAAATATAGAAAAACCTTTTGCTTTACACATATAAGGGGGAAATATGAAAAGACGGATTTTTTGTACAGTTTTTGCAGCATTTTTTGCATTTTCACTTTACGCCGGGGATTCTGCCGTTCTTGTAGATAACGGTTTTTCCGAAGACGGAAAATATTATATTTTCGGGCAGTACGGTAAGACGGATAAAAAATTTCAGGGATGGGCTGAGATTTTTATAGTCGATGTGGCAGCTAACGATTACGTTGATAAGGGCGTATTCAGGACAAAGCCCTCCGCCGTTACAGCGGATAAAAGCGGAAAAGATGTGTATGAGGCACTTGCCGGAAAAAGTTATTTTGAAACGCGTAAATATAACTGTTCGCCGGCAAATCCCGATAGAATTCTGTATATACGTGAAAATGAAGATAAACTTGGAGCTGATGAAATCGTATTTAAAGATTTTATAAGTTCCGTAAGCCGCGATCAGGCTGTATATTCCGTTAAGTTGATACCGACCGTAAACGGAAAGGGGCTTGAATCTTCTTCGTCTTTTTATATTGAACTTAGAAAAAAAGATGCAAACGGCAAAACGGCTGCATATCAAAAAATCGGTTCGCCGAATATTGTGCGTAAAGGCGTAACCGGTTATAAAATCGAGCGAATCGTTTGCGATAAGACGGGACATAATCTTGTATTTATAGTAGAAAAAACCGTAGAAGACAAAACCGGTGTAAATATCCGCTATATGATTGAAACTGCGGTGTTGGCGGATTCTTTTTTCGAATCTTACGGAACATCCGCATTGTCATCCGATGCCAAATAGTTTTTGAGGTAAACGGAGACTTTATAAAGCGTTTTTACGCCGAATATTTTTTGCATTGAATGCCGGCAATTTGCATAAGTTTTACGGAATTTAAGCAAATTGCCGGCTTTATTTTTGTTTTTTATGCAAGCTGTGTGAGATACTTGTAAAAATAAAGAAAGCCGGCATTCGGGCTATTGGTTGTTCCGGATATAACTCTATTTCCGTGTTGCAAAAACCACGGAAATCAATTTTCCCAAAATCAGCCGATAGTCCGGATGTCGAGACATTCTATTTTTATAAATATTGCACACGACTTACCTAAAAAATTAAACTATGAAGATAAGCTTGGATTCCAAAGGACGTAAGTCCTTTGGTCGTGCACAAGGAAGGAGGGTCAAGGGAGGAAAACTGCGGGCGGCGGACGGGTAAATGGGATATAAACAGTATAACCGGTTTACCGTCCGCTGCAATTTTGCACGGCAAAATTGCGTAAAAATATCCGCTGGTGTCCAAGTGAAAAATCTGCGGGCTATAACAGGTTGTGCAAGTTTCGAGTTCTCGAAACTTGAAGCGGACGGCGAACTCGTTATGTCTTTCAAATCCCATTCTTCCGTCCGCCACTCCCTTGAAAAAAAGGTTTAAGGCTTGCCTTAGAAGAATATTTGCTTTGAGTTTGTAAAACTCGAAATTAAGCCTTATAGTTGAAAAAATAAAGTTTTCATCCATTCTTCTATAAAAATTCATACTGCTTGCGCCCGAAATTCAAAATATGATAGGATAAGACAGGAGTCATCATGGACATGAAATACAAGCGCAATTTTTGCATTGTTGCGCACATAGATCACGGAAAATCGACGCTGTCCGACCGTCTGATTCAAAAATCACACATCATCGACGAGCGCAAAATGAAAAACCAGATTCTCGACAATATGGATATTGAGCGCGAGCGCGGCATTACGATAAAAAGTCAAGCGGTTACCATTCCTTACAAAGCGAAAGACGGTAACGACTACGAGCTGAACTTTGTCGATACGCCGGGTCATGTCGATTTTTCTTACGAAGTTTCGCGAGCGATTGCCTCTTGCGAGGGCGCGCTGCTTTTAATTGACGCAAGTCAGGGCGTAGAATCGCAGACGGTAAGCAATATGTACATGGCTCTTGAGCAGGATTTGGCTATTGTGCCGGTCATAAATAAAATTGACTTGCCTTCGGCGGACATTCCGAGCGTGCGCGAGCAGATTGACAAAGAATTGGGACTTGACGACTCTTTGACACAGCTTGTTAGTGCGAAAACCGGCGAAGGAATTGACGAGCTTTTTGAAGCGATTGTAAACGACTTTCCGCCGCCTTCAGGCGACGCTGCAAAGCCCCTGCAAGCATTGATATTCGATTGCCATTACGATTCTTATCGCGGAGTTATTGTTCACGTGCGCGTCATGAACGGTACGGTCAAAACCGGAGACCTTATACGCATGATGAGTAACGGCGCGGAATACAAAGTGGAACAGACCGGCGTTTTTAAAATAGACTACGAAGAGACGGGACGACTTGAAGCGGGCGATGTAGGATATATTATTGCAGGTATTAAAACCGTAAGCGATGTAAAAGTAGGCGATACGGTAACTCTCCAATCCGCGCCTGCAGAATCCGCGCTTGCAGGGTTTAAAGAAGTAAAACCCGTCGTCTATTCTTCAATATATCCTATGGATTCAAACGATTATGAAGAATTGAAATCGAGTATTGAAAAGCTCAAGCTCAACGACGCAAGTCTTATCTATGAAAAAGACAATTCTCTTGCGCTTGGAAACGGTTTCCGCTGCGGCTTTTTGGGACTGCTTCATTTGGAGATAATCCAAGAGCGTCTCGAGCGCGACTACGACCAAGCCGTTATTTTTACCGCGCCGAGCGTGCGCTACAAGGTTATGCTCACGAACGGAGAAGAAACTTTCGTCGATAATCCGTCGGAATATCCGGACGGACGCATAAAAAGCGCGGAAGAACCGTATATCCGCGCAAGCATTATCACACCGGCAACGTATTTAGGCTCTCTGATGGAACTTTGCAAGCAAAAGCGCGGTGAACAGACGAATATGACCTACCTCGACACCAAGCGCGTAGAACTTACCTACGAAATGCCGCTTGCCGAAGTTCTTTTTGATTTTTACGACAAACTTAAAAGCTACAGCCGGGGTTATGCTTCTTTCGATTACGAAATTATCGGCTATCGTCCGACGGAATTGGTAAAAGTCGATATTCTGCTGAACGGAAAAATGGTTGACGCGCTTTCGCAATTGACGTTTAAGGAAAACGCCGCAGACAGAGCGCGAAAAGTGTGCGAGCGGCTTAAAGATGAAATTTCGCGCCAGCAGTTCAAAGTCGCAATTCAAGGGGCAATAGGAAGTCAAATTATTGCCCGCGAAACCGTAAGCGCGGTGCGGAAAGACGTTCTTGCAAAGTGCTACGGCGGCGACATCACGCGAAAGCGCAAACTCCTTGAAAAGCAAAAAGAAGGTAAAAAGCGCATGAAAATGTTCGGCGACGTGGAGCTTAGCCAGTCCGCGTTCCTTGCAGTCCTCAAAGAAAAAGAAGAAAAATAAATATGAACGGCGATGAAAAATCGGTGCCTATTTTAGAAGAAAGTTACGACGAACTTTGCTCTCTGATTGCTTCCGAAACGGATAAAAACTCCATTAAAGATTTTTTTAACTGCCTTTTTACCGCCGCCGAACGCAAAGATTTTTCCGAACGCTGGCTATTGGTAAAAGAAATTGATGCGGGAATAACGCAAAGGGAGATTGCACGCAAATTCAATCTTTCTTTGTGCAAGATAACACGCGGCTCACGGGAATTAAAAAAAGAAAAAAGCGCATTTAAACGTATGCTTGAGAAACTTAAAACAAGGGAATAGATTTTGCGCTTTTCTTGAGTGCCGCAACTTCGTTTCCGATAAAACCGTACTTTAAGAATGAGAACGCTCTTTGCCGCGCGCAATAAAGTCCATTTTACGGAGAGCGGCGGCAGATGCATGAGGAATATCGGCATTTGTGTTTTTTTCGTTACGGCGACCGCGCGCTTGCGTTTTCGGTTTACGTATATGCCGACAGAACTCTTTGCGGTCGTCCCCGTTTCGGACGCACAAAAGCCATTCTTCCGGTTCGGGAATTTCAAACTTTAAATGTTCCCCCGTAAACGGATGATTGAATTCAAGCGTCCGTGCATGGAGAGCCAACCGCGCGAAAGGATTTGTCTTTGCGCGATAGTTCACATCTCCTGCAAGCGGATAACCTTTCGATGCCAAGTGCGCCCGAATTTGATTCTTTCTTCCCGTTTCAAGACTTAATTCAAAAAGCGTGTGATTCTTTCCGCGCTCAATCACTTTGTAATGAGTAAGCGCACTTACCGTCTTAAAACGGACATTATTCCCTTTGATTTCAAGATTTCTTTCGTAAATCGAAACTTCTTTGCCCGATTCCGCTCTGCTTTTAATTTTGCGCACGTTTTTTACGTTTTCGGCAGGGCGGGCATCACTATGCGGAACAAAACCTATATTATGCGCATTGTATGCAATTGCATCGTCAATAGTACCGCTGCTTTTAATCGAATCCGAAGCGTCCGCAGGATTTTCCGCAACTGCGCGGTAAATGCGTCCCGTTACAAGAGTCTGCCAATTATCCATAATCTTTTTTTGGGATTTTTCCGTCATTGCAAACATCATAACACCGGAAGTATCCCTATCAAGACGGTGAACCGCAAAGGGGCGGTGAACTTGCGAATATGTTCCTTTTTTACGCATTATCCTCTCAAGAACTTCAACGGCAGTCCGCGCACGGCTTCCCGGATACGGAACTGAAAGCATTCCTTCCGGCTTATAAATCACTGCAAGGTATTCGTCTTCATAAAGAATTTCAATTTTCTCCCGTCCGAAATCGGCTTTGCGGCTCTTTTTAAATTCGGTTTCAACAGTCATAATAAAATTATCTTTTTCCTTCCGTCTTTTATGTCGGATTTAATTTTTTTGATTTTCAAACGTCTTTCTTTTGAAGACTTTGTAGGTTTTGTTTTTATGCGACGCTTATGCATTTTAAGCGCAAAAAGAATTTTAGATTCCAAACGCTTCAGTGTAATTTCTTTATTGATTTCCCGAAAACGTTCTTCCTGAACATAAACGAATATTTCTCCAAGTCTGTTTATAGAACCGGAAAGTTTCGACTTTATCATAGCAAGTTCTTCACCCGAAATTCCTTCCAGCATATCGAGCGCAAGAGAAGCATGAACTTTTGTGTTGACTTTATTTACGTTTTGCCCGCCGTTTCCGCCCGAACGCGAAAAACTAAAGCGTGTATTGCGTAATATCGATTCATGCAGAACGGCTTTATTCATGCAGATATAAAATCACAAAACGCACCGTATGTATAGGGCGCGGCGGACGGGGGAATGGATTTGAAAGATGCTTCCATACAAGTTTTCCCGATGGAAAACTTGAGGCGGCGGGAGAAAAGTTAAAGTGCATAAAACCCGTTTTCACCGCCGCCGGTCTGCTGCAATTTTGCCGCATAGCAAAATTGCTTAAAAAAAATACCTTGCGGTGCCAAAAAATGTTTCGATGAGGAAACCGATAAGCTATGACCGGTTTGAACAAGTTTGCGTTTAGCAAACTTGAAGCGGACGGCGAACTCGTTATGTCTTTCACGTCCCGTTTTACCGTCCGCCGTCCTCCCTTGAAATATATACGATTCAGAGCGGGAGGGATTTATTTTGCCGGAAAAAGTTTTTTAAATTCTTCCAAAAGCACGGCGGTTTCCGTTGCGCCGTCTATATCCGTAAGATTTCCGCGCTTTCTGTAAAATTCAATAAGCGGTTCGGTTTGCTCGCGGTAAACTTCCATACGGTGCATTATGGATTCCTGCTTGTCGTCGTCGCGCTGGAAAAGCTCGCCGCCGCAGTTATCGCAAACGCCTTCGGTTTTAGGCGGAAGCGTAAGAACATTAAAGTTCGTACCGCATTTTTTACAAACGCGGCGGGTACTCAAACGCTTTATAACCGATTCATCCGCAATCGTAAAGTTTACAACCGTAACGTCGCCGCAAATTTTCGTAAACATTTCCGCCTGCGGAATCGTTCGCGGAAAACCGTCAAGGATAAAACCGTTTTTAGTGTCAGGCTCCGCAATTCTGTCCTTTACAAGCTCGCAAGTAATTTCATCGCTCACAAGCGCACCGGAATCGATAATCGCCTTTACCTTTACACCGAGCGGCGTTTGATTTTTAATTGCCGCGCGGAAAATATCTCCCGTAGATATGTGCGGAATTTTATAAGCCTCGGCAACTTTTACCGCCAGCGATCCTTTCCCCGCACCCGGCGGTCCCAAAAAAATAAAATTCATGTCATGCTCCTATTCTGCGTAATTTATCCGCTATTTTACACGGAAAAACACTGTACCGCAACGCCGGAAAAATCCGTCCCACGAAAATCGATTTTTCTCCGAAACAGATGGTACCCCAAATGTAGAGTTTTTCTATTCGCCGTCTCTACTCAAGTTTCGGGTCGGACACTGCTAAACAAGTTTTCCCGATGGAAAACTTGAGGCGGCGGAAAAGAAGTTAAAGCCTGTAAAACCCATTTTTACCGCCGCCGGTTCGCCTCAATTTTACATAGCAAAATTGCGTAAAAGTATCCGCTGGTGTCTTTCACGTCCCGTTTTTACCGCCGCCGGTTCGCTGCAATTTTACCGTGCAACAAAATTGCATAAAGGATTCTTTATTGTGCCCAAAAAGATGGAGAGTAAGAAAACGGCGGGCTACGACCAGTTTGAACAAGTTTTGAGAACTCGAAACTTGAGGCGGACGGCGAACCTGTTACGTCTTTCACGTCCCGTTTTTACCGTCCGCCCTACCACAATCCCATAACACGCTGCATCAAAAGGCTTACGCACGTTATCGCAATCCAGCAAGCGGCACCCAAAAACAAGGGCTTTCCGCCCGTTCTAACCAATTTTACAATATCGCTGTTCAGTCCGACTGCCGCCATTGCAGCGACAATCAAAAACTTACTCATCGTTTTAAGAGGACTAAATACGCTTGCGTCCACCCCGAATTTCAGCGCAATCGTCGTAACAAGAGATGCCGCAATAAAATAGAGAATAAAAAACGGAAATATCTTCTTAAAATCCACCGATTTACTCTCTCCGCCGTTTTTCTTGACAGCTCGAGTCCGTATCAATGCAAGCGCAAAAGTAATGGGAATTATTGCAAGCGTTCGCGTAAGCTTTACCGTAACGGCTTTATCCAATGTTTCGTTCCCGAGATTCCACATACTATCCCACGTAGAAGCGGCGGCAGTAACCGACGACGTATCGTTTACGGCAGTTCCCGCAAATATTCCGAACGCATCCCCCGCCGTTGTGTCAAATCCCACAAGTTTCCCGAATACCGGAAAGATAAGGGCTGCAAGAACATTAAAAAAGAATATGACGGATATTGCCTGTGCAACCTCTTCATCACCGGCATCAATAACCGGCGCAGTTGCAGCCACCGCCGAACCGCCGCATATCGACGAACCTACCCCCACAAGAGTCGAAATATTGGCGGGAATCTTCACCGCCTTTTGCAAAATAAATGCGGTTATAAGCGAAGCCGAAATCGTACACACGATAATAGGAAGAGATTGCTTGCCGGTTTTTACGATTACCGTATAATCCAGCCCGAAACCCAACAGAATAACAGCCCATTGCAGAACTTTTTTTGAAACGAATTTAATTCCCGGCTCGGCAGCCCCCTTATTCTTCCAAAATACCGTAATCAGCATTCCGCTTAAAATGGCAATAACGGGTGCACCTATTACGGGAACAAGCTTTCCCAAAAACCACGCAGGCACGGCAATAGCCGCACAAATCACAATACCAAGCAGATTTTTTTTGATAAAATCCATGTTTTCCTCGAAAGTAAATAATTTTATGCAAAAACAGTATAACGATTTATAAATATTTCGGTAAAGGCAAAAAGTCCGTCTAAAAGTCCGCATTTTACAAATCCGAATTTCAATTTCAGCCCGGAACTTTCACCTACTCGCCTTCCGCAGCCCGCTAACGCTCGGTCTCACGGCTTTGCCGTTCGCCTTGCCTTACGGCAACCGCTCCACGCTCGGGGCAAAATTATTCTTTTAATGCGGGGAAAAATCCTCACCTTAAAAATCGGGCATCTCCCGAATCTTTGTATATTTCCAATCGCTTGCATGAGTATTCGGACGAAGCCCCGCAATACGCTCATTCTCCGCTTGAATCTGATTTTTTATCATTTGCTTAAAAACGCTCATAAGAGGCTCAACATCCGCGTCCGTATTACACAGATTTTCGCTTTGCAGCTCTTTGGTAAGATAATAACAAGTCTCAATGGTAGAAATGCACTCGGGGCGCGGCTCGCGCTTAAACGTAAAAATCGAACGGTATTCGCCGTAAAACGAAAGTTTCGGAAGATTAAGAAGATTAGGACTATGCTCTATTACTTTGCGCGAGCAAAACCAAGTAGCGTCGATAATGATTGCAAGAAGCGTTTTACCGCTCAAAGAATGTTTAAGAGCCTCAGAACGCGCCGTGTACGCATCTTGGGCAGGATACAGCAAAACCGGAAAATACCGCGTATCCGAAAGCAATTCATTGAGACGCCGGTTCCGGGTAAAATCCACGCCCACAAGAGTTTCCGCATCTTTAAGCGAAATATGCGAAAGCCGCCCCGTACCCGTTCTTTGCCGCCTCTGCTCTTTAGGGTGCATTAAAAAAACAAACTTTATCCCCGTATCTATTTCTCTCGTATATTTACAAAGACAATACGGCAGAGGCCTAAAACATTTTTGACACCTTTCACTCATATTCGGATTATAACAAAACAAGCCGGGCGGCGGCTATCAGTTTTCGGCGCATGGCACATATTTCGCCCCTTGCGCTCCGTAATCACTTACTGAAGCACCGGAGATGCCTTGGAATACGTTTACATATTCTCCCGAACATTGACTTTTCTTACTATATATTATATACCACTGCGCATTACGAGGGGCGGATGTGTTTTTAAAATTGCATAAAAAAATCGTCGGAACGGCAGCGGCTGCGCTGTTTATCGCTTCGATGTTTTTTTCGATAATTTATTTAGCACATGAATTAAATCATGAATGCTGTCACGGACATTGCCGCGACCATCATGATGAGTGTCCCGTATGCGCGCTGCTGCAGGCATCGGCTGCAATAATTCTCGGATTTGCGTTTTCTTTTGCCGTTGCTGTTGTTTCGCAAACCGTAAAGCCTTTAAAATCCGTCTTTTATGTGCGCGCTTTTTTTGCGCATGACACGCTTATTTCACGTAAAATAAAACTTACCACTTGAATAAAATCCGAAACTTTAGGCGCACGGCTTTTTGCGCACTGCGGGATTGCAGTTTAAAGTCCCGCAGAAAAAAATCAATCCGAATAAATTGAATGAAAACGAAGATTTTCGGAAACTATTACGAGGTATAAAATGAAAAAATATTTTGCCGCGCTTTTTGCGGCGTTGATGATTGCGGGACTTTCGGTTTCCTGCAAAAAAGCTCCGGCAACGGCAAACGCTGACGGAAAAAAACTTGACGTTGTTTGTACGATTTTCCCCGAATACGATTGGGTAAAAGAAGTCGCCGGCCGCGATAACAAAAACGTAAACGTTCACTTACTTTTGGATAACGGTGTAGACTTGCACAGCTACAGTCCGTCCGTAGGCGACATTGCAAAAATATCTTCCTGCGATATGTTCGTATATGTCGGCGGAGAATCCGACGGCTGGGTAAAAGACGCGCTTGCACAAGCGACAAACAAAAACATGATTGCAGTCAACCTGCTGGAAGAACTCGGTGAAGCCGTAAAAGACGAAGCCGAAGTTGAAGGAATGGAGCATCACCACCACGAGCACGGCGGACACCATCACCATGATGAAGATCACGATGATGTGATGATTTCAAACTTGACGCTTTCGCAGGAAGTAAAAGCGCAGGTCAAAAATCAATTAGGCTCGGAATTTGTAAAATCGCTTTTAGCTGCAAAAGATTTTCAGGCGTTCTTAAAAGATAGTTTGACGGAGTTTGAGGGCAACGTTGCGGCGGGCACGGAACTTTTCCTTGATACGGCAAGCCACGCACACGACGACGAGGGCGAAGTGCATTTGACGCTTATAGAGCGTACAGGAAACGACTACAAGCTGCACAACCTTTCGCTCGGCGGCTTTAAGACTGTCGAAGATGACGGACACGACCACAAAACGCCCGCCGAAGAAAAAATCGAAGGACTTACGATAAGCACGAAATCTTCCAACGCGAATAAAACCGTCGATGAGCTTGTAGATGAAATCAACGACAGCGCGGATAAATTGGCGGCAATCTTTAAGTACGCAACAAAAAAGGGAACGCTGAAATCCGGCGTTACGCTTGAATTGGTTGACGGCGCGCTGTATCCGGTCGACGAAGAGGGCAAACTCTGGTACCGCGTTTTGGTAAAGGCGGAAAAACCGTATTCCAAGTGGATCATGCTCTCCGGCTTGAAGCCTGAAAAACACGAGCACCACGCGCACAGCCACAAAAAGACTTTCGACGACAGCGAAGTAAAAGACCGTGCACTTTCCGACTGGGACGGCGAGTGGCAGTCCGTCTATCCGTACCTGCTTGACGGTTCGCTTGATGAAGTCATGGAACACAAGGCGGAATCCGGCGAAAAAACGGCGGAAGAATACAAAGCGTACTATACGAAAGGCTACGAAACCGACGTTGAAAAAATCACGATTAAAAACGGCGTTGTAACATTTGTGAAAAACGGAAAAGCGGCATCTTCAAAATATAATTACAAAGGCTACCAGATTTACGTCTACAAGTCCGGCAACAAGGGCGTTCGCTACTTCTTTGAAGCGGCGGACACAAGCACCGGCGCGCCGAAATACATTCAGTTCAGCGACCACGAAATTGCGCCCGTTCATCCGGAGCACTTCCACTTGTATTTCGGAAACGAAAGTTTTGCCGCCCTTTCCGAAGAAATGGAACATTGGCCGACGTATTATCCGGAAGGACTTGACGGCGATGAAATTGCAGACGAAATGATTGGACATGACGGCGGACATCACCACCACCATCACGGAGAAGCGGAAAAAGACGAGCACGTGTGGCTTTCGCTCCGCCATGCAAAAACGCTTTCCGCCGTTCTTGCAGACAAACTTGCAAAGCTCGACCCGCAAAATGCGTCCGTTTATAAAAGCAACGCGAAAGCCTACGGCGCAAAGTTGAGTCAGCTGGATAAAGAATACGCAAAGGCGGTAAAAGACGCATCGGTAAAGACGCTTTTGTTCTGCGACCGTTTCCCGTTCCGCTATTTGGTGGACGATTACGGGCTTTCGTACTATGCAGCGTTCTCCGGCTGTTCGGCGGAATCGGAAGCAAGTTTTGAAACAGTCGCCTTCCTTTCAAGAAAGGTTGACGAGTTGAATCTCAATACCATTTTGACGATTGAAAACTCGAACGGCAAGCTGCCGGACACCGTTATAAAGAATTCGGCAAGCAAACGCGACCGCGCCGTTCTTGCAATGGATTCCATGCAGGCGACGACCGCAAAAGATATTGCCGGCGGCGCAACCTATCTTGGAATTATGGAAAAAAATCTTGAAGTCTTAAAAGCGGCTTTAAAATAGTTTGAAATGCAGCCGGTGTGCCGATTAAAAATTTCGGTGCGCCGGCTGTGTGTTTTTTGTAACCGCTGCCTGCCGCTTCGCTTTGAAAATCTGCTTAAAAATCGGCAATTTGCGTCTTTACGGAGAAATGAAATGAAAAAATTATCTTTTGACTTTATTAAAAAAGCTGACTTTCTACTTGTTTTTTTACTTTCGATTTTGGGAATTGTATTTTTAATCGGTCTTGCGCTTAATGAATTCATGGCATACCGCCGGAGCCGTAAAACTCCGCAGATTACCGTCGTTGAAGATGACGATGCAGGTAAAATAAAAGAATATGTTGAATTTTCTGCCAAAAACGATGACTTTTATATTTTTGCGGTAAAAAGTTCTGCAATAAAAGCGGAAGACATATATATTCCAGAAAGCAAAAGTTTTTCGGGACTGGGATTTTCAAATGCTGTAGGGAAAAGCGGCGACAGCGACGGAATAACAAATTTCATTTTTGTAAAATCCGACGGGCAGGACGAACTCAAACTTTTCCCGTCGAATGTTTTTATTTATAAGTATGAGTTTTCCCGCGATAGCGAAGAACTTTATGCGTATTCCCATGAATGTAACATTTATGCCGTCATCAAAGGCGATACGAACAACGACAAAGTTTTGAGCAGCGAAGATGATATTTCGCTTTACGTTTCTGATTACAACGGCAAAAATCTAAAAGAAATCTCGTCTTCAGTTATGTCGGTTTTGTTGATTGATAAAAACGAGCTGCTTTTTACGGAATACGCCGAAGAAAAATTATCGTATTTTGTGTATGATTGCGCAAAACACACAAAAACGCTGCTTAAAACCGCCGTTCAGGAAATGAATCATAAAGAAATCAGATTATACTAACGTCAACCGGCGCACAATTTAGAGAAGGTGGGCTTGCGGCTAATAATGCAGAAAAGCGGAGATAGAGCAAACGACGGGAGAGTAACCTGCGCCGGATTTACAATGCGCGGAAGCGCATAAGTACAAAAATTTCCTTGCAACACCGGCGCACAATTTAGAGAAGGTGGGCTTGCGGCTAACAAAGCAGAAAAGCGGAGAGAGGGCAAACGACGGGAGAGCAACCTGCGCCGGATTGCAGGGGCGCGCGGAGCGCGTTGCGGAGCAATGGAGGCGAAAGCCGAAACCCCGAAAAGCCGGTTACGGGATGAGTTTGCGCCCCGATATTTTTTGTAGATAAGGAGACGAATGACGATGATAAATATGCTGTTTGAAAAACTTGCGCTTTATTTTACATTTACGTTTGTGCAGTACGCGGTGGTGGTCGGCGTGCTGATTGCGTTGTGCTCGTCGCTTTTGGGCGTTACGCTGGTGCTCAAGCGGTTTTCGTTTATCGGGGACGGACTTTCGCACACGGCGTTTGGGGCACTGTCGATTGCGACGGTGATGAACTTGAGCAACAATATGTATTTTGTGCTGCCGGTTACGGTTTTGTGCGCGGTGCTGCTGCTGCGGACGGGACAGAACGCCAAAATTAAGGGAGACGCGGCGGTCGCGATGGTTTCAGTAGGTGCGCTTGCGCTCGGCTACCTCGTGATGAACGTTTTTGCAACGTCTTCAAACCTTTCGGGCGACGTGTGCAGCACACTTTTCGGTTCAACTTCGATTTTGACGCTCAAAAAAGAAGAAGTATATCTTTGCGTGATTTTGTCCGCGCTTGTTCTGCTTGTGTTCGCATTTTTGTACAACAAGATTTTTGCCGTTACGTTTGACGAAAGTTTTGCACGCGCGGCAGGAATGCGCACGGAGCTTTACAATCTTATGCTCGCGGTTTTGATTGCAGTCATCATCGTGCTTGCGATGAATCTTGTCGGCTCGCTATTGATTTCCGCGCTCGTCGTTTTTCCCGCCCTGTCCGCCATGCGCGTTTTTAAAAGTTTTAAGTCGGTAATTATATGCTCGGCTGTTATTTCTGTTGCAGGCGCACTCATCGGTATTCTCGTTGCGATTATTGCAGGAACTCCGGTCGGCTCGACGATTGTCGCAGTCAATATTGCGGAGTTCTTATCTTTCGCGCTTGCAGGAAAACTCATACGCAGAAAAAAAGCCGTTCCCGCGCTTGCACTTGCGGCATTTGCGCTTTTTGCCCTGCCAAAAACCGCTTTAACTGCTTCTGCAGGACTTGCTGCGGACAGCAAAACTGAAATAAGCGCGTATGTAAAATCTGCACAAAATCAAAATGCGGCTGTAAAAATGGATGCTTCTGCCTGCGCCCGAAAAGTGTTTTTTCCTTTCGGCAAAGGCAACTCTTCATCATCTGCGAGCGCGGACATTGACCTTACTAAATTAAGCGCGACGATGGTGTACGCACAGGTATTCAACATGATTGTGGAGCCGGAAAAGTTTGAAGGCAAGACGATAAAAATGCGCGGACAGTTTGCGGTCTATCCGATGGATAAAAACGAAAACGTTTTTGCCGTAGTCATTTCCGATGCAACCGCCTGCTGCCAGCAAGGGCTGGAATTTAAATGGCAGGGAGAACACGCATATCCTGCAGACTATCCTCCGAAAGGCTCGGAAATAGAAGTTACCGGCAAATTTACGACAGGACAGACGCCCGACGGATTCGACTACTTTTATATTTTGACTGACAACGTAGCACAGTGCAGATAGTTTTTTCTAAGGCAAGACGGCGGCGGTAAAAACGGGTTTTACGGATTTTCGTTTATCTTCCGCCGCCTCAAGTTTTCCTAAAGGAAAACTTGTATGGCAATATCTTTCAAATCCTATTCTCCCGTCCGCCTCTTCCTATGGGGATAAGGAACGTCTCCCTACGGGAATAGGGAGCATCTCCCTATGGGGGAATAGGGAACGCCTCCCTATGAGAATAGGGTCCCGCTCGGATCGGAGTATGCGTTCCGCCTTATGCGAGATGCTCTGCCTTCCGCCGCTCATTGTGTATAAAAAATTGAGGCGGCTTCCGGCTTTGATACCGGCTGCCGCCTCAACTTAAAGTTTATGCATACCCGCGCTCGATACTACCCGCTTTGTTGAAAGAGACAGTCCCGCCGTCATTTTAGTTTTCCGTATGACCCGATGTGTTGTTAAACGAGGGGGTACCGCCGTTACCGGTGTAAGTGCAAACGGCTTTGGCATGACCGTCGTTACCGGTGATATGCCCGCTTCGCCAGTTAACTACTGCCGAACGTTCCAAATAGATTGCAGTACCGTACACCTCATCAGCGTTCCCAACCTTATGATTGCGTATCACAGGGCTTTTGTTATCGGGTTTGCCGTTTTCACCTATGTTTACTACGCCTCCCTGCATCCATATACCGATACCACTAACCTTCGTTGTTCTGGCGTCATGCTTAACATAGCTGTTACCATCTATTACCGTATGCCCTTTAATTTCGGTTATGGAATTCGGCTTATTACCCGTATATAAACCGCAGGCTGTAATGGTTAGAGGGCCTGAGCCTTTTTTTGTACTTACATCGACCTTATTGCTGGAGATTTCGCACGTATCAATAACAGCAGTATAGGGGCAATTCGGCAAGCCAATCCCCCCCCCGCTGGACTCTTTTATACCACTATCATCTTTAACCGTATTATTTATAATCTCGCAGCCTTTCATGGTGAGCGTTCCTCCGCCCGTAACATCATGATCCATCCGTAACCCGCCGCCGGGTGCTTTGCTGGTACAGTTCTGGATCGTTACACCGGTAAGCCGAAGATGTGCGGTGCCTTCCATAAAAATACCGCCACCGCCCGAACCGACCGTATCTGACCGTGTAGTTTCCTTACCGTTTTGAAGCGTAAGGTTTTCAAGGAATACTTGTGCATTTCCGGTTATTTTAAGAATACGATGAGCCTGCCCGTTTGCATCTAGCACGGCAGGAGTTGCGCTGTCCGCTTTTTTTATCGTGAGGTTTTTGCTTATCGTGATTTCGCCGTTGTTGCCATTATCGTTCGTAGCCTTAACTTCACCTTTTACGGTGATAGTGCCGCCGGGTTGAGCGGCGTTGACGGCAGCTTTAAGTGCCTTCCATGCGTTATTCGGGTATTTTACAGCGTCTACTACACGCATAAGCTTGCCGTCGCTGTCTACTTCCCAGTGCTGGGTATCGCCGCCGCCTAAGTCTTGCGGCGTTACGGTAAACTTATCATTATAATTTCCTACTGCCGAACCGTCCGACATTCTTAGTACCGCTTGAGAGTCGTCATAGAGTTGCGGAGTAATACAAGCAGCCTTCGATAGCGTTATAGGCTTATGTTTGTCAATTTTTATGCTGACAAGATGCCCGCTATAAGTATTTTTTCCCAAATAAACATCATTTCTGTCTTGTAGGATACCGGCACTGTCCCATTTCCCGACACAGGCTGCGCCGCCCATGATAAAGTTAGCGTCTTGAGAGTCGGAACTACTGGCACTCGCTACATAAACGCCATCTCCCTTGCCGGATCCTGTATTACCGGTAATAGAGCCGCCATACATCTTAAATGTACTGTTTTCAGCTAAATACACACCGCCGCCTTGTCCGCCGGATGTTCCTGCCGTATTGCCGATAATCATTACGCCCTGCTCCGTATCGCCGTCGGTGTAATTTTGAATGGTAACGACAGCTTTGCCGCTGACGTGTATGCCGCCGCCACCTCTGTCGTCATACGTAGAGTTTGCACTGTTTTTTGCATCCGTGCCCGTGCCGCCGATAATGCCTCCGCTGATTGTTACGGAAGCACTTATATCGTTTGTCCCTAACACATCTATAGCACCGCCGGAAAATGCCGAGTTGCCCGTAAAGGTGCAGCTTGTTATTTCGACAGTTCCGCCCGTAATCCGCATACCTCCGCCGTCTCCACCGCTGGATGACTTGTTGCCCGTAAAGGTGCAGTGCTCCATGGTAGCGGTTCCGCCCGTAACTTGTATACCGCCGCCATGCTCGCTCGACTCGTTGCCCGTGAAGGTGCAGCCGGTTATGGTAACGTTTGCTTTTTCAGCATATACGCCGCCGCCATCGTTGGCACTGTTGCCTCTTATTTCGCCGCCGTATATTTTAAGGATGCCGCCCATGTGGTACACTCCGCCACCGTATCCTATATACGTGGACATGACGTTGTCAAATTTTGTGGTATTGCCCGTAAGGATGCAGTTCTGCATAGTAACGGTGCCGTCCTTTGTGTAGATTGCCCCGCCGTTGCTTGCCTCGCCTGTTCCTGCTGCATTACCGTTTTTAAGCGTAAGATTTTCAAGGGATACTTGTGCAGTTCCGGTTATTTTAAGAATACGATGAGCCTGCCCGTTTGCATCTAGCACGGCAGAAGTTGCAC
Organism: uncultured Treponema sp.; assembly: GCA_963548875.1. Taxonomy (GTDB): domain Bacteria; phylum Spirochaetota; class Spirochaetia; order Treponematales; family Treponemataceae; genus Treponema_D. The sequence goes on from CAUUVZ010000010.1 coordinate 38,770, forward strand.
TGTCCGCTTTTTTTATCGTGAGGTTTTTGCTTATCGTGATTTCGCCGTTGTTGCCATTATCGTTCGTAGCCTTAACTTCACCGTCTATGATGATGGTTCCGCCCGCCTCAACATCATTAACAGCCTTTTTAAGATTCTTCCACTTTTCAGATGTCTCACCCGAGACGGTTACGGTGTTCAGTTTCAGCTTGCCGTCGCTGCCCACACGCCATACGTTTCCGTTAGTCTGCGTTACGGTAAACTTGGTGTGCTCCGAGTTTAAAAGCGTAGCCGTGCCGTTAAGCACTTGTGTAACCGCGGCGTACGTTTGCGGTGTAATGCAGGCTGCCTGCGCATTGGAGAGCGCACCGTTCACGGTTATCTTTGCACCGCTTTCCAAATACACGTCGTTGTCTGCCGTAGCCGTATCGACTTTTGCGCCGCCGGACATAGTGAACGTTGTGCAGACGTCTTTAACATATACGCCGCCGCCTTTACTGTCTGCCGTGTTGCCGATAACGTTCGCAGTTCCGTTCAGCGTCACGTCGGCATACTGTACGACATAAATCCCGCCGCCGCTTGAGTTGATACCTGCCCCGGTTGCTTTGTTTCCCGCTCCCGCAGTGCTTCCGCCTATAGTGCCGCCTGTAATCGTTACGGTAGATTTTGCACTATCAGTGGTACCTATCGCATATATGCCGCCGCCGGACTTTGCCTTATTCCCCATAACGCTGCAGGTTGACATGGTAACGGTAGTGCTTTGTCCGCTATACACGCCGCCGCCGCTGTCTCCTGCAGTGTTTCCCTCTTCCATACCGCTGCCGCCTATGGTGCAGCCGGTCATATTAACAGTGCCGCCTCCTTTTGTGTAAATGCCGCCGCCTGAGCGCTGTGCAGTGTTACCCGTAACGGTGCAGCCTGTCATATTAACGGTGCTGCCATATGCGTAAATGCCGCCGCCGTCATACTGCGCCGTGTTGCCATTAATCTTGACATTGCCATCCATCGTCAAGGTGCAGTTTTCGCTGATATGGATACCGCCGCCGTGACCTTTGCTTGCATTGCCGGATACCGTATTTTCCTCGATTGTACCGCCTTTAATCTTTACGGCAGCCGGCGTACTTCCGTTTTTCACTACATAAATGCCCCCGCCTCCGAGTACTGCATTATTACCCGTAACTGTACAGCCGGTCATATTAAGGGTGCCTCCCTTTGTGTAAATGCCGCCGCCATTTGAATACGAGGAAGTAGTATTGGTAAGCTTATTATTTGTTACGGTAACGCTGTTCAAGTCAGCTGTTATAAGTCCTCCGCTATCGGAAATAAAATTAATGCCGCCTCCTTGATGTATAGCGGTATTATTCGAGATAGTTGTTCCTGTTACGGATACCTTCTTTTCACCGGTCTTCGCTGTTGCATATATGCCGCCGCCGATGCTGGCTGTGTTGCCCTTTGTCTTGCCTGACTCCGAACCGTCATAGTATTGCTCTCCGCCGATGGTGCAGCCGTTTAAAGTGAGCGCACCTTCGCTGTAGATTGCCCCACCGTCGCCGTTCGCATAACAATTTTCAATCTTGCAGTTTTCAAGTATTACCTCTCCTACGGAATAAATTGCACCGCCGCTTCCCTCGAGAGCACTTCCCGTAGTCTTACCGCCGGTAAGCGTAAGATTTTCAAGCGTGAGCTTTATACCGCTTCCCACTTTAAAGATACGGCTTAATCCGGCGGCATTCAGTTTATCGGGACCGTCTCCGGCATTACCTTGTATCGTAAGATTTCTCTTGACTTCAATTTGTCCGGAGTTATCGCCGCTTGTAGCCGTTATTTCCCCTTTGATGACGATGACGCTGACTCCGCTCGATTTTGCGGCTTCCTCTTTAAGTTTTTTCCATGCACCGTCGCCCGAATCGATTATTAGCGCATTATTCGTCCACTTTGCGTACAAAGTCATATTGCCGGTTACGTTTTCGGAAACAAATTCCCATTTATTCGTACCCTCTTGCTCCTTGTACCAGCCGGCAAATACGTATCCGTCCTTTGCAGGCTGTGTTGAAGGTGCGGAAACTTTACGTCCGTGCAGTACGTGTTGGGCTGCCGTGGGCGAGTCGGCGGGGAACTTTCCGCCGTTTGCATCAAACGTTACCGTGTGCAGCTTTAAGATTTTGTAATATTTCGTTTTCAGCGTTGTGGGACTAAAGCCGTCACCTTTGGTTTGGTATTCCACTTTGTAGAGCTTTTCATCATCTGCGCCCTTCAGGGCAAGCAGCACGGTAACGGATTTTGCACCGGAGTGCTGCGATGTTGAGGCAGTGACGGTGTCCGTTACGGTACAGTAAACGGTCGTATTGTCCGTAGCACATGATATTTTAATCCGCGCTTCCTGTGTGCCGGTACCCGGTTTTATGATAAACGGACTCTCTTCCGTCCCGCTTCCCGATTCGGAATCTTGGGAACCTTGCGTTATATCAACAGTTTCGTCAGCCGGCATATTTAAGGTCGTGGCGGTTTCAAGTGTAGATGTAAGACCTTTCTCATCTTTCAGTTTGATTGTATAAAGAAAGGATCCGCTGCCGATGTTCCGTCCTGTTTTGTAATATAAAATCCACGAACCGGTAGGCAAGTCTTTTGCATTAGCTTCCATAAGCTTTGTTACATTTCCGGAAGCACTAAAAGACTCTTCGGCAGGTTTTACAAAATCGTTTTTCGTACCGTTTACCGTCAACGCGTACGAAGTGTCGTTGATTTCTATTTCCGCAATGTCTTTGTGGAGCAGCTCCTCTCCGATTTTCTTACTCATCTCGGAAGGGGAGACATACAGGCACAAAACGTATTGTTCGGGAGACGTATTTGTCTCTGCAAGAACGACGTTTAAGGGCGGCGGATGCGTATTGGACTTAATATTAAAGCTGTAGGGCTTGTTGAATTTTCTTCCGTCCTCCGCATACAAAATAATAGACGCCCCTAAGTCTTTTTCTCCCCATTCATGCGCTTGCAAAAAATCCTTTTTATAAGTCAGCTTCAAAGTGTCCGTATCGAGCAACTCAAAAGTGTAATCAATATCAAGTCTAGGCTGAACGTCCAAACCGTTGAATCGAATCATATCGGTGTTCTCGGAAGAAGGCATAATCAACCGGAAATCTTTTGGGTTCTCCGTCTTTAATAGGACTACACACTCTTTATCCGATGCAATGCTGGTAACACCGGAAGAATCGCTTTGTTTGGAAGCGTTTACGGTAGAGTCCGTTACGTATGCTTGGGCACTCCAATAACTGAAGAATTCTTCTACGGGTTCATTCCAAAATTCGCAGGATACAAACAAAAACGCAGAAATCAACACAAAAAATGCCTTTTTCATACCGCCTCCTATATAAGACTTAAAAACATTTTCCATTCTTAAAAAAGCTTTGCCGCTCGGACTTTGCTAAAATAATAATTACGTGTTTAAGAACTTTTATCGATATCGATGCGGCGTAACAAAAAGTAAGCACATTTGCACCGACCGCCGCCTCTCCGACCTCATGTATTTTATATGTAAAATGATATAATGTCGATGTTTAAAACAAGGAAATCAATTTTCAAAGCATTGCCTTCCGTACTCGCGTAAAGCCAAATGATTTATCATCATTGATTCCGAGCGTTATAAAGTCAAAGCTTATGTTTTTCTAAGGCAAGCCTTAAACCCGTTATCTTTCAAGGAAGGAAACCAGCTCGGAGTTCGAAGCCCGCAGGTTTCCTCCCTTGACCCACCTTCCTTGGGCACGACCAAAGGATTACCATCCTTTGGAATCCAAGCTTATCTTCATATTTTAATTTTTTAGGTAAGCTATAATTTATTCTACGGATGGTTGATATAAATTATTTTGTCTGCCGTCAGTAGAGGACGGCGGACGAAAGAACGGGACGTGAAAGACACAGCGGATACTTTTACGCAATTTTGCTGTGCAAAATTGCAGCAGACCGGCGGCGGTAAAAACGAATTTTACTCACTTTAACTTCTTTGCCGCAGCCTCAAGTTTTCCGGCAGGCGGTTGCTATTTATTTTGAATAACATAATTGCACTTCCGCCTGCTGCGAGTTTTGCAGTCCGGCAAAACTCGGATATAAACACCGTCCTCAACTGGGCAGACTTTGCCGATTTTCGCACATCTCCGCTATATAAAATGCGGAGGAACTATGATTATAACTGATACCGATTACCCCAAAGAGTTCTTTAAGCCGGTGAAAAAAAGAAAATATGCCGGCGAGAATCGGACTGAAAGTACGATTCTCGTAGCGGACATACAAAAGTCTATACGATGAAAGATAATTAAAAATGTCCGCCCGATGATTACATGTTCGGAATAATAATGAAAAACGAGCACATTTGCCGCGGCGTTTTGGAGAGGATGCTGTCGGCAGCATAGAACTTTGTTTCATAGATTTAATCGGATTACTGCCGACTGCAGTTTTTCTTTCGGAAAAACTGCATGAAAAATGACTTAGAGGGTTGTTTGCTCTATATTCAGCAAGTACCAAAATATTTTCACAATTTTGCTACTGCAAAATTGTAGCGGACAGTAAACCAAGTTACATCTGTAGAATAAGTTCTACTGTCCGCAGTTTACCGACGAGATAAACGGACTCGTGGAACAAGCCAAACGGAACGAAGAGTTCAGGAGCAATTATTTATCTATGAACTTGAGAGAATATGATTTAAGACGTATGGGTAGGGAAGAAGGAATAGCAATAGGCGAGCAAAGAGGAATCTCTATCGGAGAACAACGCGGAATTTCAATAGGTGAGATGCGGGGTATAGAAACAAACAAACTTGATAATGCGAAAAGCTTTCTTGCGGACGGCTTGAGCATTGAACAAGTTGCACGCTGTATCAATCTCCCGCTCGAAACCGTTCGTAAGCTCAAGGCGGAAATTTCTGCCACGCAGGAAAAGCAGTAACTATCCGACTTTTCTGCCGGATAAAACAAAACCGGCGGTCGGCGATTATACGGATGTTGATAACACTTCTTTGCGTGGGTCATGCGTTAGGGATAGTAGCGGAAAGTGCGGCGAGCCGCAGTTGGAGCGGATAGCCCGACCGCCGCTTGTCGGCGGGAACGCCCTGAAAATAAAATATTGCGATAGTTGTGTTCGCAAAACGAAAGGCTGAAAAAAATATTTTACCGCCGACCGTCGACCTTACGCGGCATAACGGAAATTATTACGAGCGCGGCGATATACGGCAAAGAGATAAGCAGTGCCGGAGGAATATTCTGCAGGGCGTTAGGCAGATAGGATGCGCAATATTCGGCGGCGGCAAAGAAAACGGAAGCGGCAGCTATAAATAGCGGCTTTTTGCGTCCCAAAAACACCAGTACGAGCGCAAGCCATCCGCGTCCGCCTGCAATATTAGGAACGAACGATGAAATCTCCGCAGCGTAAAAACACCCTGCAGTCGATGCGCACATTGCCGTTATCACCCATGCCGCGCATTTGTAAGAAGAACTGTCGATTCCGCGCGCTTCAAGAACAGCGGAATCCGTGCCGGTAATTCTAAAATATAAGCCTTTGACGCTTGTTTTTAAGAAAATTATTAAGAATGCGGATAAAGCCGACGAGATGATTGCCGCCGTAATACGCACTTGCGTACGTGAAAAAACGAAGTTTGCCGAAGTCAAAATGCCGCGCGTCCCGAAGATTTTTACGGAAAGCGCACTCAACGCTCCTTCAATAATAAGAGACAGTGCAACCGCTGCAACAAACGGATCAGCTTTTAAATATTCTATTATGAGTGCGGACACATACACCACAGCGGACGATATTGCAAGCGCGGCAAAAAATGCAAAAACCGTATTTCCCGAAATCGAAACAAAAGTAAAAAACAAAAAAGCGGAAAGATTTATCACCGCATCCAAAAAAAGTGCAAGTCTTCCTGCATATTCGCTGTATAAAGCACCCGTTGCAATTAAAAATAAGGTGCAAACGGATGAAGCAAGACCGAATATCATGATATTCCTCCGCGTTTCCCGTGCATATTTTTTTTGTATGCCGATTTTAAGCGCTTGAATACCGGAGAGATTTTTAATCGAAATTCTTTTACGGATAAACACAATAAAAGAATACCTTGAACAAGTGCCGTAAAATTGAATGAAAAATTTCCCAACAATGCGGTTTTTTCCGCACCGGTAAAAATCCATGAAAGAATAAGAGCGGATGGAATAATGTAAGCGGGGTTCGACGATGCCGCAAGAGATACCGTAAGCGCATTCCAGCCCATTCCCGAATGAAATCCCGAATGGCAGGTGTAATAAGAACCGACTACGGCAAAAAAACCCGTAACTCCGTGTAAGGCACCCGAAACCGCCGTAGAAATAAAAAGCATTTTCGTCTGCGGATAGCCGCAATATCTTCCGAATTCTTTTGAAATCCCGTTTATGCAAAGTTTACGCCCCGCAGATGTGCGGTAAACGATGAACCATGCGGCAATGCACAAAACAGGTGCGGCAAATGCGGCGGAACTCAACAACGACGGCGGAAGAATATGAGGAATCCGCATATTCTCCGGCACATACTGCGTTGCAAGAAGATTGCCGCCGTCTCTGAATGTCCCCGCAATAAGAGAATTTATTACCGGAATTGCCGCCGAAGAAATTAAAAACGAAGTAAGAAGAATGCTCGCCCCCTTATAATAGCGCAACGCGGCGGAAAACAGCATCATTGCGGCGGAGAGCGTTGCGGCGGATAAAAATGCAATGCACAAAGCGAGTATCGGATTTACGCTTTTTAGAGATGCGCATACGACGGCGGAAATAAAACCGCCTGCATAAATCTGTCCCTCGCCGCCTAAATTGTATTCTCCGTTTAATAATGCGGCGGATACGCCCAATGCCGCAGTCGCAAGCAAAAATGCCGTATTTAAAAACGAACCTACATAAAAACGGGAAGAAAACACGCCGGTAAAAAATCCCGCAAAATCTGCGGAATGCGGCTTTGAAAATACGACGGAAAGTGCGGCACAAAGCAATGCTCCCAAAATCATAGCAGTTGCCGAATAAAAAATATTTTTTACTTTTGCGGCGTTTTTTATTTTATCAATGTGCATTTTCCGTCCCTCAAACGATAAATTTTAGAACACAAATCATCGGGAAAATCCGAAGCCGCAATTACGAGAACGGCTTTTCCCGCCGCACTTGAGCCTGATAAAAGCTCGCACATTCTTTGCGCCGCATTCGAATCGAGTCCTTGAAGCGGCTCGCACATAATTACAAGCTCGGGATCGCTTTCAAGCTCGCGGCGAAGTAAAAGCTGTTGGAGCATTCCGCCGGAAAGAGAAGAAACTTTTTCATCCGGTCTTATATTTATTTCCGCTTTATCAATAAGATTTTGCGCATAACCCGTATAGTCTTTACCGCAATACATTGCGGTAAGCATTTGCTCAACCGTAAGATTCGGATTGGAAGAGCGGAAATTTCTGTCGGAAGAAAGAATTGCGCCTTTCTGCTTATAACGTAAAACGGCGGGCGTAAAACATCGTGTTCCTATTTTTGCGCTGAACTTATTCGCTCCGTTTACAACTTCAAACATTCCCGAACAGGGAAAGTCCGCCATACCGGTTATAACGTCTTCCAGCGTCTCAAGACCGCTTACTTTTTCGCCTTTTATGCAAGTAATCCGCCCGTAAGGTGCTTCTATGCTCACGTTAAAAAGCGGCGGACGGTTTTGAGGATTTGCAGATATGTTTTTAAACGCAATATGACTTTCTCCGGATTTACGTCCGCCTGTAAAATCGCTTTTTTCGGCTGTCATAAAACCGTACGACGGAGTATTTTCATCTTCCGAGAGAATTTTGCGATATTCTTCCGGCGTAAAATCTTTTGCATCGGAAAATATTTTTGCGCTCTTACCTTTTTTCATCACGATTATAGTGTCCGCATACAAAGCTGCGTCTTCCGGACTATGCGTAATTATGATAACGGTTTTCGCTTGGGAGTTTTCATGCACAAAACTGCGTATTTTGGGATAAAACTCAGCTTTTTCTTCGGCATCAAGGAGAGAAGCAGGCTCGTCAAGAATTAGAACGGACGGCTCTTTGAGCAATGCGCAAATAAACGCGGTAAAAAAATGCGCGCTTCGTCCCGCCTGCCAGACATAAGAATCAAGTTTTAATCCCGGAGACCAAATGCGCACAAGTTCGCTTATTTTTTTTGCGAGAGAGGCTTTCATCGTAAAACGGACAAAGCGTTCCGCGCCGAGTATTATATTTTCAAAAACCGTCAACGAATCGGCAAGCAGCGGGCGTTGGTGCACACACACGATTTTTGCGGATACCGCTTCGCCCGCATTCTTAAACGTCCGGCTTTTATTTTCCAGAAATATCTTTCCCGATGTCGGTTGAATGTCTCCGCTCAAAATCGAAGCGATTGTGGATTTTCCGGCACCGTTTTCACCCAGCACCGCATAGACTTTTCTTTCGGGAAAATCCAGAGACACTTTATTAAGTGCGGTTTTCAAAGCAAATTTCTTTGTAATGCGGCGCAAAAAGATATTCATTTACGGTCGGTGCAATTAAAATTCTTGCGGCAGTGAAAGTCTACCGTCTTTTATGCTTTCGATAATGCCGTTCATTTTCTGCCGCACATCTTCGGGGACGTTTTGAATATAAAGCGGATCGTCCTGCACAAAATCCACAAATCCTTCTTTTACTCCGACCGTAGTCGAAGTTCCCCATTCTATTTCCGAATTGAGATAGCGCAGAGTCATTTCCTCCGCCATTTTATGTTGATTTGTCAGAGCACTGCCGATAACGTTTTTCGGGGCGCGGGAAAAACCGTTGCTGTCGAACCATACGAGATAAAAATCGTTCGCAACGGCAGAAGCGATTACTCCTTGTGCAGCTCCTCCGCATATCGGCAGAATCACATCGATTTTATTTTTTGACATCGCATCGGCAAGTTCCCCGCCTTTTGCCGCGCTGTACCAATTTCCTACGATTCTAAAATCAACCGACGCATCCTTACGTGCAGACTTTGCGCCTTCTTCAAATCCCGGAAGAATGACATTGTTCATCACGGGATATTCCTGACCCGCAATAAGCCCTAATTTTCCGGTTTTTGTCATAAGCCCTGCAATGTACCCTGCAAGATAGGACTGTTCGTGCTGATTATAACGTACCGTTGCAATACTCTTATTTCCGGATTTTGCCGCATCCAGAATCAAAAACTTTTGTTCGGGAAACTGAAGCGTTACGGGTTCCGCAATATCGGGCATAGACGGATTTGACGTTACGATTAAGTCGTAATTTTCCGAAGCCGCAACGGCGGTCAATTTCGTACTCCATTCCGCCTGATTCGTTCCGGCTTCGATAATATCCAGTTTGACTTTTTCATCATCGGGTTTTCCCGCATTGTAAGAATCCGTTGCACTTTTTACCCCGTCGGCAAGCATACGGTATGTTGCACTGTCCGCAAGAATTCCCGGCGCAAATACCGCAATTGATTTTGAAGCGGATTTTTTTGCCGCACAAGATGAAAAACTTAGTCCTAAAGCAAATACCGCAACAGCGGCACACAATATTTTTTTCATTTTTGCTCCCATAATAAATAAAATTTATAATTCAAAATACAATATTTGTGCGGATTGTAGTGCTGCCGGAAAATAGCGTCAATGTTACCGATCGCAGTGCGGATTGCCGAATGCCGCGCTTGTTTTGGCAGCCGTAAACATTTCTTTCATTGTGCGCCAGCCTAAAACCGCGCATTTAACGCGCGCAGGCATTTTTGAAATATCCTGCAATGCGGCCGCTTCGTCCAATTCCTCGAGGGATTCGGACGCGGCAGTTCCCTTGATCATGCTCATAAAAATTTCTCCGAGCCGGAGCGCTTCGTCTTGTGTTTTCCCGATGACTAAATCGAGCATCATGTCCGCGCTTGCCTGCGAAACTGCGCAGCCCGTTCCCGTAAACCAGCCGTCCGTGATGATTCCATTGTCGATTTTGAAATTGAGCGTAATATTGTCGCCGCAACTCGGATTTACGCCGTTTAAGCTGAGCGTCGCTCCGTCTGCATCCTTTTTGTGTGCAGGATTCAAATTGTGTTCGTTTAATATTTCGCGGTACAGTTCTTTAGTTTCCATAGCCCATCCATTTTCTGACTGAAGCAAGTTTTTCTGCAAAGCGGCGCACTTCATCTTCCGTGTTGTAAAAATACAGGCTTGCCCGCGCAGTTGACGGCAACCCTAAATGCGCGCCGAGCGGCTGTGCGCAATGATGTCCCGCGCGGATTGCGATATGCTCCTCGTCAAGGACGGTCGCTATGTCGTGCGGATGAACGCCGTCAACCGTAAACGTAACGATTCCGCAATGCCGGAGCGGGTCGGGGTGTCCGACAACGTGTACGTGCGGAATGCGGCACATTTCTTCCATTAAAAGAGTTGTAAGTTCATGGTCGCGGCGGACAATTTCATCAAAACCGATTGAATTGATGTAGTCAATTGCCGCTCCCAAGCCTACCGCTCCTGCGGCGTTTACGGTTCCCGCTTCAAACTTGTGCGGCAGTTCCGCCCACGTCGCGCCCTCTTTGGTAACATATTCAATCATTTCACCGCCACGCAAAAACGGCGGCATCGCTTCAAGCAATTCCCGTCTGCCGTATAGAACGCCGATACCCATAGGCGCACACATCTTGTGTCCGCTGAATGCAAAAAAATCGGCTCCGATAGCCTGTACATCAACCTTAAAATGCGGAACCGCCTGCGCGCCGTCAACAACGACGACCGCTCCGTTCTTATGCGCCACCTCTGCAATCTCTTTGACGGGATTCGTAATTCCGAGCACGTTGCTCACGTATGTTACGGCGACAAGTTTTGTGCGCTCGTTGATTTTGTTTAATTCGGAAAGCGGGATTTCTCCGGTCGCCTTATCGCAGGCCAAAAACACGAGTTTTGCATTTTTTGCGGCGCACACCATTTGCCACGGAAGGATATTCGAGTGATGCTCCATAACGGTAACGGCAATTTCATCGCCCTCGCGCGCGTTTTGCATTCCCCATGTGTAGGCGACGAGGTTTAAGGACTCGGAAGCGTTCCGCGTAAAAATTATTTCTTCCGCGGCGGCGTTTATAAAAGAGGCAACCGTGCCGCGTGCATTTTCGTATAATTCCGTCGCTTGAGAGGAAAGAGCGTACAATCCGCGCAAGGGATTTGCGTTCGACTTTTCGTAAAAGTTTTTGACCGCGTCGATAACTTGGCGCGGTCGCTGCGTCGTCGCCGCATTGTCAAAATAGATTAAATCTTTGTTTTCGGGAGCATTAAAAATTGGAAAATCGGAGCGGAAGTCAGCATTCATCTTTTAAAACTCCGTCAAGATAGTCTGCAATTTCTTCTTGGACTTTTTTATCGGGAACGGATGCGATCGCCGCCGCAACTTTTGAACGCGCAACGGTGTTTTCCGCTTCCCGTTTTGAAAATCCGCGCGACTGCATATAAAACAGCACATCGTCTCCGAGCCGCCCTATTGTCGCGCCATGTTCGCCTGCAACGTCTTCTTCACCGCATAAAATCATCGGAATGGACTTATTGACGACGGCTGGCGATAAGAGGAGTGTTTCTTCCTGTTCTTCGCCGTCGGAGCCTGCACAGCCTTTTTTTAAGTCGATTGTACCGCGATAGGTTTTATGCGCGCTGCCGTACAAGGCACCTGTCGCGTGCATAAAACTGTTCGTGCTGCGTCCCAAGTGTCGGACAACAAAGTTCATGTCGAGTTTTTGCGCACCCGTGCAAAGGTACGCCGCAGCCGACTTAAAGTCCGCTTTATAGCCGTCGAGAGCCGCTGCAAGTCCCGTAAACGTTTCGCCGCCGCCTAAAATAATATGGCTCACCGTTACGGAGGCGTTTTCTTCTGCGCGAATGCCCGTATCGTCAACGTTCGCAGTGTTTTTTCCGAGCAGCTGTGCTTTTACCAACCGGACAACTGCATTTTTTTCGGCAAAAACAAGCGTCCGAAGCGCGAACATTTCTGCCGCACCTTCGTCCGAGCGGCTTACGATTATCACCGTAATTTCCGAGTTCTCTTCTGCACGGATAATCTGCGCGCACACCGCAGAATTTTTTTTGCTGCAGTCGTAATTCAAGATGACGGGAGATACGATTTTCTTTCCCTTTGGCGCGGTTATGACAAGCGGGGACGCTTCTTTTGAAGCGAAGAGTATGTCGGAATTCATGCCGCAGCCCGTTTCAATTTTTTCAAAACTGTCGGCATCATAGGAAAAAACAACGCCGTCCGCGTTTTCAATCTCAGGCTCAAGCCGCTCTGCGCGTACGGAGTTTAGCGTCATCTCCGCCGAGTTCATTTTCATCCAGTTCCATGTGGGGACGGGAAGCGGATTTATTTTAATCGTTCTGTTTTCTTCCATAATTACATCGTGCCTTTCATTTCAAGGCGGATAAGGTTGTTCATTTCCACCGCGTACTCAAGCGGCAGTTCCTTGCTGACAGGGTTTGCGAACCCCGACACAATCATGCTTCGCGCTTCGTCTTCGCTGATGCCGCGGCTCATAAGATAAAAAATCGCGTCGCTGCTTATGCGCCCGATTTTCGCTTCGTGCCCAACGTCAACATTGTCGTTCAAGATTTCCATCGCGGGAATCGTATCGCTTCTCGACTCGCTGTCGAGCATGAGCGAAGCGCACGAAACGGACGTTTTGCTCCGTTCGGCCTCTTTTGCGATATAAATCGCCGAGCGGAAATAGCCTTCGCCGCCGCCTTTGGAAACGGATTTTGTCGTGATGAGACTTGTCGTATCGGGCGCAAGGTGAACCATTTTGGCACCGGTATCAAGGCTCTGCCCCGAACCTGCAAATGTAATTCCCGTAAACTCCGCGCGCGCGCCGCGCCCTACAAGGTCGCTTTCCGGATACAAATACGATACGTGCGAGCCGAACGAGCCTGAAATCCACTCGATAACGCCGTTTTCTTCAACGCGTGCGCGTTTCGTATTCAAATTGTACATATTTTTTGACCAGTTTTCGATTGTAGAATAACGAAGCCGCGCATTTTTCGCGACGAACAATTCGACACAGCCGGCATGAAGATTTGCAACGTTGTATTTTGGCGCGGAACAGCCTTCGATAAAATGCAAGTCCGCCCCCTCATCCACAATGATGAGCGTGTGCTCAAACTGCCCCGCGCCCTTTGCGTTCAAGCGGAAATATGATTGCAGCGGAAACGACAGATGCACACCTTTGGGAACATAGACGAACGAGCCGCCCGACCAAACCGCCCCGTGGAGGGCTGCAAATTTGTGGTCTTTGGGAGGCACGAGCGTCATAAAATGCTTTTTTATCATGCCGCCCCACTCATCGCTTTTGAGCGCGCTTTCAAAATCGCTGTAGACAACGCCCTGCTTGGCAACTTCGTCGCGCACATTGTGATACACCAATTCCGAATCGAACTGCGCTCCGACACCGGCAAGCGACTTCCGCTCCGCTTCTGGAATGCCGAGTTTTTCAAACGTGTCTTTAATGTCCTGCGGAACGCTGTCCCAGTCGCCTTGCATTTTCACGTTCGGGCGGACATACGTTGCAATGTTTTCTATATTAAGTCCGTCGATTGAAGGCCCCCATTCGGGAACACGAAGTTGATTGTATATTTCAAGCGACTTGAGCCGGAACTCGAGCATCCATTCGGGGTCTCCTTTTTCTTTGGAGAGTTTTTTTACAATGTCCGCCGTAAGCCCGTTTTCGATTCGATAATAATCGTTTTCGTTTTCTTCATAGCGGAAATCGTAAAACGAATGATTTATGTCGCCGACCAGCGTTTTTTCATCGTTCATTGTCCGCTCTCCAAATCGGCGTTCTCTTCAAACTCTTCAAATCCGCCTTCGTTTATCCGCTTGACGAGCGATGCGTCGCCCGATTCGACAATCCTACCCTTTACCATAACGTGCGTGCGGTCAACGGCAAGATTATCAAGAATGCGCGTCGAATGCGTTATGATTAAAAGAGAGCCGCCCCACTTTTTTTGATATTCTTCAATGCCTTTGGAAACAGTGCGCACCGCGTCTACATCAAGTCCTGAATCCGTCTCATCGAGAATTGCAAGTTCCGGATGCAGCATAAGCAGTTGAAGGATTTCCGCCTTTTTGCGCTCGCCGCCTGAAAAACCGACGTTTAAGTCGCGAGAGGCATAAGATGTGTCCATATTTAGCAGTTCCATGCGGTTTTTGAGTTCTTTTTGGAACTGAAAGAGTTTTACGCGCTCGCCTGACCGCTGTTGAATTGCACTTCTGATAAATGCTTCGAGAGAAATACCGGGCACTTCCAGCGGATTTTGAAACGACAAAAAAATCCCCGCTTTCGCGCGTTTATCCGCGCTTTCTGCCGTCAAGTCCTGTCCGTTAAAAAAAATATGCCCGCCGTCAATCGCGTACAGCGGATTTCCCATAATTGCATTGCCGAGCGTGGATTTTCCAGCCCCATTTGGCCCCATAAGAACATGGGTTTCACCCTTTTTTATTTGAAGGTTTACATCGCGTAAAACCTTTTTTGAATCTATGCTGACCGAAATATTCCGGACGTCAAGAAGCAAATCCGACATATCAAACCTCTGTGCAGTAAGTCTTGATAACAAAATCCTATTTATTTAGTAGGTAATTCCGTTTCATTTAATGTAACAATAATAGCCCAAAAATGCAAAGCCTACAATAACAGGAAAAATGTAATCGCACAAAACAAGTTTTGCCGTGCGGTGGACGGAAGAACCGGATATGAAAGACATAATCTCTTCCCCGTCAGCTGCAAGTTTTGCCGTGCGGCAAAACTTGGGGCGGCGGGAAAAAATTAAAGTGAGTAAAATCCGTTTTTACCGCCGCCGGTCTGCTGCAATTTTGCACGGCAAAATTGCGTAAAAATATCCGCTGGTGCCCAAGTGAAAAACCAGCGGGATACGACCGATTTAAGCAAGTTTCGAGTACTCGAAACTTGAAGCGGACGGCGAAC
>CAUUVZ010000011.1:0-50266 GCA_963548875.1 uncultured Treponema sp.
AGGCATCCGGACTGTAAAATCCGTCCTTGAATTATATTTCACAAGCCTCACATTGTAATGGGAGACAAACTCCTATTTTTTAAGTTTTAAAGACTTATTTGAGAAGACTTTATATAGAAGAATATTTGCTTTGAGTTTATAAAACTTGACATTAAGGCATGGAAATCAAGTTTTATCCCAAAGGACGGCGGACGGTGAAATGAGATTAGAAAGATATTGCTATACAAGTTTTCCCGATGGAAAACTTGAGGCGGCGGCAGAGAAGTTAAAGTGAGTAAAATCCGTTTTTACCGCCGCCGGTTCGCTGCAATTTTGCGTTACGCAGAATTGCATAAAAGATACTTTGCGGTGCCCAAGTGAAAAATCTGCGGGCTATAACCGATTTCACAAGTTTCGGGAATTCGAAACTTGAAGCGGACGGCGAATTCGTTATGTCTTTCTCGTCCCGTCCGCCGTCCTTCCTTGAAAAAAAAGGTTTAAGGCTTGCCTTAGAAAAACATTTGCTTTGAGTTTATAAAACTTGACGTTAAAGATTTATGAGAACACGGAAGTCAATGCTTTGAAAATTGATTTCCGTGACTCCAAAGCAATCTTATCTCAATGGCGGCGGTGTGGTCGAAACGGTTACGATTGAATGTTTACGTTAGGAAATATGATGAATAAGGCGTATATCCGGAATACGCCGCTCATGGGCACAGTACTATTCCGTTTTAAATTTATTCACTTGATTTTGAATTGCATCGGTTATCTCATTAACTTTAGACGCTTCCGATACTACTGTATGCTGCGCCCGTGCAATTTCTTCCATTCCAAGTACGATTTCACCCATACCGCTGCTTACTTCTGCTGCAAGGTGCTCAATTTTCCCGCCGGTTTGCCGCAATTCCGTTGAAACGTCTCCGAGTTTTTCCGCGCTGGAACCGACCGATTCTTGCTGGCGGCGTAAATTGTGCACGGCTTGTTTGATTGACTCCGCAGCGTTGGAAACCGTATTTGCGTGTTCCCGCATGGATGTAAACGCATTGCCGGTTTGGTGAACGCCTTTATCTATCTCCGTAAACGAGATTTTCGTATCTTGCGTTATATTTGCGGCGGCTTGCATTCTTTCTATTATATCTTCCAGCGATTTTGATATGAATTCGGCATTCTTTTTCGATTCGTCCGCAAGTTTCCGAATTTCTTCCGAAACTACGGAAAAACCTTTCCCGAATTCTCCCGCATGAGCCGCTTCTATCGCAGCATTCATCGCAAGCATATTCGTTTTTTCCGCAATGTCGTTTATCATTTTTACAAAAGAATCTATTGCTTGAATGCGCGTATTTATGTCCGTTACAACTTTTTCCGTTTCATCCATGCGTAAAATTCCCGCTTCGGATTTTGCTTCAAGCGATTCGGAAAAAGATTCCAATCCGCCGATTTCTTCAAGAATCAGAACAAGACTGCTTATCATATTATCCGTAGCCTCCGCCGACATTTCGCTCGCTCGGCTTTGCTGGCGTATTACTTCAACAAGATTCTTTGCAATGATTGATACGTTCTCGCTTAAAGTATTTGTACCGCTTGCGTTCTGATGCAATGTTTCTATCGATTTTGATATTGCTTCCGTATTCCCGTGAATTTCGGTTATCGAAGCCGCCGTTCCTTGCGACGCGGAAAAAAGATTTTTTTCTACGGTGTGAGCTTCCGTTGCATTCGATTTTAAATCCGAAACCATATAGTTCAGACGTGCGATAAACTTGTTAAAAGAAATCGCCGTATCGGATATTTCATCGTTGCTTTTTACGGCAAGACGCATACTCAAATCCGCGTCGCCGGTAGCGATTTCATCAAGATTTTTGCGCAGTTCCGTTAAAGGCTTTACGAAAAGTACCATAACCAGAAAAACCACAACCGCAAGGCACATCATGCAAAATAAAAACACGGGAATCAGTGTAAGCCATACCGTACGCATTACTTTTGCTTTTTTTCCCGCGCAGTCGGAATCTATCTGTATAAAATATTGATTTGCCTGATCGGCATCGTTCAGCGGGCTAAAAACGGATTGAACTTTTCCGAAATCGCCCGTGTAGGATTTTTTCGTAAAAGTTTCGGAATTTGTTTTAATCGACTGTAAAAGTTCATCGGGCGCGCCGGAGAATGTAAAAGATTTTTGTCCGTTTTGCATTGCATTGCGCGACGAAGCAATCACTAAAGGCTGCATATTTGTTTTTTTTATGAGTGCTATGTTGTAAGTGCCGGTACGCGCTTGTAATGCCGCAAGTTTTTTTATCAAATAATCATATTTTTCGTCCGAGATACCGTTTTTGGCTATCGAATCCAACGGAAGCTCCGAACAAGCAGACGCAACTCCGGCAGCGGCAATATGCAGTTCGCTTTTGATTGCAGCGGTAGTTTCGGCAGTGTTTTTGTAGCGCAAGATAAAAAATCCGAATACAAGGAATCCCATAATTGAAGGGAAAAACACCATGACGAGCTTAACAGACAATGTTCGTCTCATCTTTTGCATAAACACTCCTGTTTGATTTTAGTCCGGGAAAAAGTCGTATTCATGTGCCGTAATATTTTAATTGCGCCGACAGCCGCTTATAAGGTGTGCGGTGTTTAAGAAGTAAAAAACGGGCTGCCGAAAATATTTCCCGGCAGCCCGGTAAGTCGGGTGAGCGGAACTCGAATCCGCGACCGCTTGCCCCCCAGACAAGTAAGCTAACCAACTGCTCTATCACCCGAAACTGCACGCAGTTTACGCAATTTCTCAAAAAAAATCTAGTAGTTGAACATGTAGTTTTACAGCCTGCCGGATTCAATCGGTAAGCGGGTAAGCGGTAAAACATTTTGCGATTCTTTCAACTCGATGCATAATCTAAAAATAAATATTTGCTGCGGAAATTATGCGGACAATTTCGCCGGCGGAAAAGATTTATAGCTGATACGGAGAAGAGGTGTTATGCTCATAGCACGCTCTGTCGGTATAAAAAAAAGGATAAAAGCAAATATCTTTAAAATCCGGAAAAAGAATCAGAGCCTTCCGGGTTTTACATTAAATTTAAGTAAAACGGGAATAAATCCGTTTGATGTTTAAAACTTAACTTAGATTGTCATCTATCGGTGCAAACATAACTTTCCTTTAGACCGAACCGATATATTCTAATAATATGGGGGTAGGATAAAAAGTGCCGTCTGAAATATCGCCGTAGCTAAAGTCCGGAGATAAAAACGCCGGAGCGTTTTTTATTTATGTGAGACACTCGCGATTTCTGCATATTGCCCGAAATCGCAGCGTTCTTATCTTGAGCTTGCACGGATGTTTACAAAAAAGGTGTATAGGTACCGTTTCGGTAAAAATCGTATGCGTACGATAACATCGTATTTTTCAAACTCGATTATTGAACGTGTGTACTCGCGCACACGGCTAAAAACTTTTTTGGATATTGGAACTTCCTGCAAGAAGTTTTTATGGGAGTATAATTATGAGTGCCGATTTTGAAGTATACCCATGCACTGAAATAAATTTTTCATTCGGTGATTTGTTAGCAGAGTTCAACAAAAACATAAAAAACTTTTTTTTGAGGAATGACATACATATTGATTTTAATGTTTCCGCAGGAATTTATAACAGCAAAACGGAACGTGAGAAAATAATTCCCGATAGCATGCCTTTTAGGAGACCTGAAGAAAATGAAACAATATGGATTGGTTATGACTTTACGGTTTGCGGCAAAATGATTGCCGATCTTACGCATATTTATTTTTATCCGTTCGAAAATGATGAATGTATTACATCGGATTATGTGTTTGATAGGAAACAGCATATGATTTCGGATATCGAAGAGCGTATGCCATATATCATAAACGCAGGCGGTTTTTTTAGCTTTCATGGACGTGCTTGGCCTGCTTACGGATTTGCGGCTGCCGCATTTGCAAAGCTGACGGACGGAGTTATTTTTTCAGATTCAGGCGCATGGTCTTATCCAAAGCTTCCATGCCTTGCAGATGATTTTGTAAAATTTTATTTTAATATTTACGATTCTTCAAATGACGAAAGCGACATTTTTGAGGCAAAATGGTATTTCAAAAATATAAAAACATATGACTATGTTATCAATGGAAAAATACAAACATATAATAATGTAAAATATAATATCTATAAGCTGGATTTTGTAAGATTATTTTTAGATATGAACTATGATATAAAACCGAGTCCTTATGATTTAAACTCATATACTAAATATGCGGAAATTAATGGCAGCACAGCATCATTACATTTTTTTGACAAATATTTACCGATGAAAATAGATAGTATAATTGATTCCGCAAATCAAAGTAAAAATATTTTCTCCATTTGTATAATTGATGACAGTTTTCTCTTTTTAGATGAACGATATATCGAACGAATAAAACTGAAATTATACACACTAACAAAAGGGGCAAAAAAATATAGACGAAGGTTACAAACTGTTTATCTTGTTGCCGGAGAGAAAATTTTTGTTTTTAAGTAAGATTCTTTTTTATAAAGAAGACTGTATATTTTTAGTATCACAATTTTCCCATTTTAATACGCAACTTGTTGCATTTACTATTTGAATGCGGAACATCCAGCCCCCGCTTCAACGCTGACATTACCTTTGAGGAAATGCAGGTTGTGGTTATTCTACACGCCGACGGCGCGGTGTAAATGAAAAGATTTTTTCTGCTATTTTCCGTACAATAAGAAAATCATTGATGAAAAAGAGTTTAAATGGTTGAGCAAAGCTCTGCTAAGAATTGTCGGAAACGTAATCTATGCCTTACACGGTTATAAATTTAAGTCAAAAGATTTAAAATAGTAGGTCAAATGTCGAGTTTTGAAAAATTTCGCTGTGCTTTCGGCTATGTTCCGTCCGCTTAGCCGCAGTCGAGCTTTTCGCTCGAAACGGCACGCAGCCGGAACCTCGCCTGCGCATAAATGGCGTTCATTTCAAAACTTTACATTCTATTGGTGCAGGAAAGAATTGGAAAATGTCGAGTTTTGAAAAAACTCGACATTTGAGGTAGTATTTTACTAAAGTCGGTAAATACTGGTATAAAGTAAATCCCGATTTTTCAGACTGGAACTTATTGTTAATAAGTAGCGTCTGCAAATATTTTCAAATTTTTAGATAAAATCATAGGAGGATTTTATGAAAAAGAAATTCGGTATACTTCTTTTTTCATGCTTGCTCGCTCTTTTGCTCACAAGCTGTGATGAAGTTTTGTCCGTAGTAACCGCCGGGGAAAACGGTGAAAAAGTTGTAAACAATTATGTTTCCATCATTAGCGATAAAGTTTATGATGAAAGTGCCGCATTTAAATCATGGCAAGATATAAGCATTGTTAATGAAGAAGTTGTTAAAACGGATAACTTGCTTTTTAAAATCGAAAGCAAAAAAGATAATATTATCGTTTTAGGTGATGAGGATGCAGCTGTTGAAATCGTTTTTTTCGACGGCGGGTATGAATACACTGTATTTTCATCGATGGATAGTTTGAATCACATGTTTGATTAGAATGGAGAAAAAAATGAATAGAATATTTGAAGTACTGATAACGGCATTCGTAATATCAACGTTTTTCTTTTCTTGTGCAAAGAAACCTCTTACTCTTGATAAAGATACTCCGATGAAAACTTTACTCAAGGCAAGTGACGAAGAAATAACGGAATTAATCGTAAAAGAAGCAAAAGAAAAAGGAAACATATCCGAAGAAGACTTAGATGTTGAATATATTTTACGCGATGAAAAAAGTCAGGCAATTGCAGTAAAGCTGAAAATTAATAAACAGTAAGAAATATCGTACAATATGCAGTTAAAATCCGACAAATCGCGGTCAAAGCGCTTTGCGTTTTAACTGCAAATGGCAGCCGCTCGCCGTTTCATGAGTACTTTCTCTTTGTGTTCGCATATACGGCTCATGCGCATCTGCAATCACCGCTACGGCAGACGATTTGTGTTTTTGAAGCATCCGCGGCCGAATCTTCCATAATTATTTTGCCGATACGATCGGCGATAATTTTTCCGCCTAGCGGATTTTTTATGCTTTCGATTTTTCCGGAAACTTCGGCGTTCACCGTGCTTTGTTCAAAAGCAAGATCCGTGTTTTCCATCGTGCAGTTTTTAAGAACAAGATTCTTGTAATAGCAGAACGGTTGTGTTCCGACTATACGGCAATTTACGAGCGTAAGATTTTCGGAGTACCAGCCGAGATATTCTCCTTTGACAAGACAGTCCTGCACCGTAACATTCTTTGAATGCCAAAATGCATCTTTTGTGTCCAGTTCCGAGTCTGTAATCTCAACGTCATTGCAATACTGAAATGAATATTTTCCCGACATTTTAAGACCGGTGATTTTCGCCTTATCTACTTCAAAAAATGGATATTCGGAAGAACCGACCGTTACGTCTTTTACAAAAATATTTCGGCATTTCCAGATAAATTCTTCGGAGTTAACCGTAGTATTCCCGATTCTGACATCGTTATACCCGCGTATTGCTTTTATTCCGTTTATTTTACAGCCGTCAATCGTTACATTCTTGTCATACCAAAGGGCAGCGCGGCAATTTTAGGTAAGCTCGCAACCGGCAATTTGCACATCCGTTACATGCCAAAGCGGATATCGCAGATTGATAAAACAGTTTTTAACTTTTATGCACGAGGCTTCTTTTAGCGCGGATTCTCCGTCCGCAGGTACGTCAAACTTGCAATTTTCTACAGTCGAATCTTTAAGCGCATACAAAGCGCGCTCCTCGTCAAAAATCCGGTTTTCATATTTCTTTTCAAATCCTTCTAAAATCGTAGTAAAAAGTCCGCGTTCCGACTTAAGTTTGCAGTCCGCGCTTTTGGTTGCAGCATTTTCGGTATGTAAATATTTGCAGCAAGCGCGATTCAAAAAATGAGATGCGCAAAGAACGCAATGCTCGAAAATTTATTATTTTCATTGAAAACGACCGATACGGTAATTACAAGAATAGTCCGCGCTCATAATATTTGTCCGTTAGATAATTCTCATCGATTCAAATATAATGTCCGAAAAAAGCAAAGTCAATTTTCGATATTCAAAAGCCGGATTTATGTCGCAGAGTAAAAAAACGGATAATAGATTTTAGGAATAATGGAGACTTGCCGTAAAAACACGGCTGACGGAAAACCGTTCAAAACTTCAGTCTTGAACGGTTTTATTGATTTTATATTCGCTATTTCAAATTCGATTTAAGCCAATCCTTGAAAGAATCGTAATTGTTTTCCATAGGAATCGAGCGGTCGGGAAGCCGCAAAACTTCCGCAAGACGCTCCGGCACGGGCGGTTCTTTTCCTCCGGCGGCTTGTACGATTTGCCCGAATTTTGCCGGATGCGCAGTTTCAAGAACAATACCGACGGCGTTTTTAGCGGCAATTTCACCTGCCCATGCAGGAATGTTAGGCGTAAGTCCGGGTTTTCTATAATCGGATTTTTGCCCGTTAACAAGACTTTGCATCGCACCGCCGCGGATATCGTCCCATGCTTTCCATGCGACGGCTCCGTGAGGGTCAATAGTATAGCCGGTTCGTTCCCTGCAACTGCGTATTGCATCGAGAATACCGTCATTATCCAGCCAGTAAGACGCAAATAATGAGCGCACATCTTGAAGCGTGTACATCGCTTGAATCCGCTCGTAATTGCTGGGTGCGCCGACGTCCATCGCGTTCGCATACGTTTCTTCCGATGGGCGCGCTTTATACTCACCCGTTGCAATCCAATCGGGAATCGTATGGTTCTTGTTAGTTGCGGCGACAAAGCCCGCAATAGGTGCGCCCATTTCGCGGGCGATGAGTCCCGAAGTCAAATTGCCGAAATTGCCCGACGGAACAATCGTAATAATCGCAGGGTTTTCAAGTTTGCTGTCAAGCAGCGCGCGGTTTCTAACGGCAAGTGCCGAATACATATAGTAAAAACTTTGCGGCAGCAGGCGGGAAATATTTATCGAATTAGCGGAGGATAAGCGGAATTCTTTTCTCAATTCCGAATCCGTAAACGCGGTTTTAACCAGCTTTTGGCAGTCGTCAAAGGTACCGTTCACTTTGAGCGCGCGGACATTTCCCGTAAACGTCGAAAGCTGTTTTTCCTGCAGAGGACTTATTTTCCCTGCAGGGTATAAAATCGTAACGTCAAGTCCTTCTACATTGTGAAACGCGCTTCCGACCGCGCTGCCCGTATCGCCCGATGTGGCAACAAGGATATGGAGCTTATCGTTTTCCGCTTTATTGAAGTAGGACATTACGCGCGCCATAAAACGCGCCCCGAAATCCTTAAACGCACACGTAGGACCGTGAAAAAGTTCCAGCGAATAGGTGATACTGTCAAGCGGCACGACTTTCGGAGAGAAAGTATATGCATCTTGAATAATTTCCATCAATCCGTCATCGGAAATCTCACCTTCAACGTAAGGTTTTGCCATATTGAATGCAATATCCCTAAACGAAGGCTCGGGATTTTTGTTTACAAACGCTTTGTCCAGTTTCGGAAAATCAAAGGGAATGTACAAGCCGCCGGTCGCGGCATTCATGCCGCTCATAACCGCCGTGCGGAAGTTCGCTTTTACAGTTTTATCTCGTGTATCCGTATAAATCATAATTTTATCCTACATTCCGTAAATTATTTCTTCAGCCGTCTTTTCCGCAAGCAGAGTGCGGCACTTTTGTTCCGCAGCGTATTTTGCTTTATCGGAAACGCTTTCGGAAACAGTAATAGTGTTCAAAATCGAGCCGTCCGTCATATTGACGCAAATTATATCCGCAGTGAGCGTAACCGTAGTCAACTCCTCGTTCGTAACTGGCGGCTCGGCGAATTTTACGGCTCCGATTATCATAAACTTGTACGCACTTCCGACTATATCGTAAGTCGCTCTGTATAGTGAAGAAACCGGTTTGTCCAAATACGACGAAGAACTTATCGGAGAATTTCCGACATTCACACCGGAATTCCTAAGGCTCTGCAAAAGTTTAAATGAATTTGTCGTTGCCTGACCTTTTTCATTGCAATCGAACGCGTATAAAATTCCCTGTTTTGAAAGATACGACGATTTGACTTTATACGGAATCTCAACGCCCGCCGCGTATGCAAGCCGAGTTACGGATGCGGAAGAATTAACCGGGGAAGGATAAAATGTAAGTTTGTCTTTTACGGCAAACGACGGAACGGGCGGCATAAAAGATGCTTTACCGTTTTCGTCGGTCTTTATTTCTTGGGTATCATAACTTACGGTATTTTCGGAACGTCCGCCCGGCCACGAAACGATGAGACTCAGATTTGGGACGACGCCGTTTTTATTTTCCGCAACAACGGAAAACGCAGTAGAAAAACTTTTTCCCGCAGTCGTAACTTTTGGTGCGGATTGTACGGTAAGAGTCAAATTTTCCAACAAATCTTTGAATTCTTCTTCCTGACGGTTCGAAGCATTTTGAACGGGTATGGGACGGGCTGTTTTTTTGGCAACTTTTTCTGCAGGGGATTCATCCTCAATAACTCGGTCATTACTTTTTGCAATTTCTTTAGTAGCTGCACAGGAAAATACCGAAATAATTCCTGCTGCAATAAACATAAACTTAATTCCAATTTTCATCTTAATCAAATTATGACTTAACTGTCTTCCTCCATAAACTCATTAAAGGAGTCGCAAAATGCCGACTAAAAAATCGACTTTAGGCATAACTCAAATGCTTAAGCAGTATAGAGATTTTTTGCGTATTTCACAATATAGCTTGAATAATATCATGTACAATCCTAAAATGTCCGAAAAATTATGGAAACCGCTATGAGATGCACGAAAGCTCTGATTTTCAAAGAGAATCTTGAACACAATATAAAATCGATAAAGGCTTTATTAAAACCCGATGTAAAAATGTGTGTGGCGGTAAAAGCCGACGGATACGGTTGCGGTGCCGTCATAACAGCGCAAACGGCGGAAGCTCTTGGTGCCGAATATCTTGCGGTTGCGACCGTACAGGAAGGACTTGAACTTCGCGAAAACGGAATAAAAGCCGGCATAATTCTTTTAAGTTTGTGTTCCAAAGACGAAATTCCCGACGCCGTTCACCGTGATATAATTCCTCTTGTATTTGATAAAGAATATATCGCTTTATTACGCGCCGAAGCGGAAAAGCAGAACAAAAAACAGCGCGTATTTCTTGCGATAGACACGGGAATGGGCAGATTGGGCTGTTACAAAGACGAAGCCGCCGAACTTGCGCGCGATATTCATCTGAACGGTGTTTTAGAGCTTACCGGAATGATGACGCATTTTGCAGTTTCCGACTCGGTTCATGACGCGGACAAATCTTATACGCAAGAGCAGTTTCGTTCTTTTTTAGATGCCGTCGAATCCGTAAAGCAAGCGGGAATCAAACCCGGAATATGCAGCTGTTCTTCTTCCGCAGCGGGTTTTGTCGATCCCGCAATGCAGTTCGATATGATACGTCCCGGCATCGCGGTATACGGCTACTATCCGGGAGAAATAACTCCGTCCGCCCTCAAAAAACAGGGGATAACGCTTGATTTAAAACCCGTAATGCAGTTTGAAACTCAGATCGCTTCGATAAGACACATCAAGGCGGGAAGTACGGTTTCATACGGTCGGACATGGACTGCAAAAAAAGATACGGACATCGCAATTCTCCCTGCAGGCTATGCAGACGGATTACTGCGCCGCTTTTCATCGTCTATAAAAGTTGCAATAAACGGTAAAGCATATCCGATTATCGGAAGAATATGTATGGATCAATGCATGGCGGATATAGGAAAAGACAATAAAAACGTACACAGATGGGATAAAGCCGTATTCTTCGGTCCGAAAGACCGCGGCGCATTTACGGATGCCGCAGATATCGCAGACGCAACCGGTACGATTCCCTATGAAATTATGACGGGAATCTCAAAACGAGTCCCGCGTGTTATAGTTTGATATGAAAATCGAGTTGCAGTGCATAAATCAAGACTATAATCGAACCGATTAAAATAATTCCTGTTCATATACCGCCGAAGCAGCACCTTTTTTGACGCATATTTCATAAATCAGTTTTTGTAAAATAATATCTTCAAACCGGTTTCCGCCGGAACGTATGCCGACATCCGCAGATGCAAGCAAAGCAAGAATTGCCGCCGTTTGCCCGACCGACCAAGTCTTTGAGGCTCGTAAATACTGAGTCCTAATTTTTTTACCGGAAAAACCGTTTATCTTGAGATTAAAATCGTCGGATGTGCCGGCTGAGGAAAGTTTGTGCCAAACGCATAGTTTTCTAAAACATGAAGTCAATCCGGCAATTATCATTACAGAGGAATTCTCTTTTGAAAGACGGATTTTTTGCAATATTTCAAGAGAATTTTCAAAGCGCGAGGTCGGTGAATCTTCAGGATTTGCCATGCAATCAAAAAGCGAAAACGCATTTTCTTCGCGGTTGTGGGAAACAATAGATTCAACATCATCGCCGGTTATTTCATGCTCTTTTGGAAAACAAACAAAAAAACGAGCACACTCATTTGCAAGCGCACCGGTATTATTTTCCGCAAGCTCAAGCAAAGTTTCCGCAGCTTCCGTAGAAATTCTATAACCGTTATTTGCACAAAAAGACTTTATCCATGGGATTTTACGGTCTTCAAACATTTCCCAGAAAATCTTTTTATTGGAAGAAGGAACGGATTTTTCAATCTTCGAGTCGATTGAAATTTCATCGGAAACGAGAATCAAAACATTTGTTTCGGGCGGCGAAGATTCCATCCATGAAACGAGAATGTCAATATCGTCTTTTTTCTTTATCGAATCGGCATTCTTTACGGTAACGCACACAGCCGGAGAAAAAAGCGATTCGTTTTGTAAAACCGCCATAAATTCTTCCACGGAAGTTTCCGATGCGTAAAAAGAATATTGCTCGATATCTCCGTATTTTTTCTTGAGAGAATCTTTTACAGCTTGAACGGCGGCGTCCCGTTCACCAGTTTCGGGACCGGTATAAAGATAAGCGGGAACCATATCAGTATGTTCTTACGATGCTAGAAAGAATTCCGACTATCCGTACGTTTTGGCAGTAAATAGCCTGAAAGTCCGGGTTTTCCGGCTGTAAACGTATGCGTGCGGATTCTTTATAGAAGCGTTTTAATGTTATCGCATCATCCAAAACGGCAACGACAATCTGACCGTCGACAGCCGTCGAAGATTGTTCGATGACGGCAAGATCTCCTTCGAGGATTCCCGCATTTATCATGCTGGAGCCGCGTACACGCAATGCAAAATAAGTTTTACCCGGACGTATAAAAGGTTCGGTAAGATTTACATAACCGTCAAGATTCTCTTCGCAAAGAAGAGGACGGCCGGCGGCAACAGTTCCCAAAAGCGGGACTTTATCAACAAAAATTTTAGATATGCTTTGTTTTTTATCTTCAAGAATTCTGATTGAACGGGAGCGTTTTTGCTCCGTAGAAATGAATCCTTTTTTTTGCAACGCGGAAATATGATCTTGTACCGCACGCAAAGAAATCCCGAAATGTTCGCTTATTTCACGTACCGTAGGAGGATAGTCGTTAGCTTTGGTGAAGTTTTCTATAAATGAAAAAACTTCCTTTTGCCTGTCGGTAATCTGTTTCATAAATCAATTTCCGATAAAATGCTGCAATAAAAACCGCTATTCTTCGTCGAATTTAGAATCGAAAAGAGATTCCATTACGGCAGCGGCTTCAGCTTCATCGGAACCGTCCGTTTTTAAAGTCAATACGGTGTTGTATCCTGCAGCCATAGTTATAACACCCATGATGGATTTTGCATTGACCGCAGTGTCGTCTTTTGCAAGAATTATTTCACAATCGAATTTGTTTGCAGTTTGTGCAATAATCGCAGCAGGGCGAGCATGAATACCCGCTCTGTTTTTTACCGTAAGAGTTTTTTCAATCATAACAACTTCCCTAACATATATTTTATAAACAGTTTAATAACTGTCGTCATTTCCGTAAAAAGCTGTTTCCGCCTCGCCCGTTTCAATCCATTTTAATACGTTTTGATTAAAATCGCGCGCGGAATTATAACCCATTTTTTTAAGGCGTTCGTTCATGGCTGCGGCTTCAATAATAATCGGAAGATTTCTGCCTGGTCGGACGGGAATGTCGATAGACGGAACATGAACGCCGAGTACATCCATATAAGTTTGATTCACACCCAGTCTGTCGTATACTTTATTTTGATCCCATTCTTCAAGTTTTACGACAAGTTGAATTTCTTTCTGGTCGCGGATTGCACCGACTCCGTAAAGCTGCGAAATATTGATTATACCGAGTCCGCGTATTTCCATGTGATGGCTTATAAAAGAATTTGCGCCGCGCCCTAAAATCATATTTCCGTTAACGCATCGGACATCGACAATATCGTCTGCGACAAGACGGTGTCCGCGTTCAATAAGTTCAAGCGCGGTTTCGCTTTTTCCGACACCCGAATGACCGGTCAGCAAAATGCCTACACCGTAAACTTCTACAAGAACGCCGTGCAGAGTCTTTTTAGGCGCAAAAACATTTGAAAACACGCGTATAAGCCGCGATGAAAAATCGGTTGTAGCAAGCTGTGTTTGCAAAACCGGGCAGCAAGCTTCTTCCACAATGTCTATAAATTCCTGTGTAGGCTGCATCCCGAACGAAAAAATACAGCAGGGGATTTTATAATTAAACATTGCGCGTATCGTATCGCTTCTGTTTTCATCATGAAGCTTGTTTAAGTAAGCTGTTTCGCCCCGCCCGAAAAGCTGTACGCGCTGAAAGGCAAAAGATTCGTAAAAACCGGAAAGGGCAAGTCCGGGGCGGTTAATATCGGACACTTCGATTTCTCGCGGCAATCCGCGCCTGCCTGCAATACAAGTTAGGTCAAGTGCATCATGACCGGGCAAGTCGAGTTCAAGCAAATCAAGTACCGTAAACCGCTTATCTGGCATGAGGACACTATACACGCACGGCTCTTTTTTTTCAACATACCGGCGGCTGACGGGCGGCGGTAAAAAAAATAGTTTTACAGTCTTTTATTTTTCTTCCGCCGCCTTGAGTTTGCTCGCAGGCAAACTTAAGGCGGACATAAAACCGACTATCCGTTTAAAGACATATTAATATGTCCGCCCGTGCGTGAAAGTTGACTGCCGCAGGATTTTCCTTGCAACACCGGCGAATATCGCTGGAGCGGAGGATATTGCGGTCAACCCGTAAAAATACGGAAAAACGGCAATCGGCGGATAACAAAACTTGCGCCGGATTGTAGCAGTGCGCGAAGCGCATTCCGTAATGAGCGGGACGCGAATGGAGGAATGGAGCGATAGCGGAACTGCAAAAAGCCGGTTACACGAAACGGTTGCGCCCTAAAAAAATCGTAATACAGGTTTGATTCACAAAAAAGGCTGTCCATGCAAAAGTCTTTGAGCAAGTTTCGGGACAGCCTTTATGATTTTACGGCTTAGTAAATTACTTTTTTATAAAATCCGTTGCGGAACTTCCTGCGGTTCTTCCGTATATGCAGATATCAGCAACGGCGTTTCCGCCCAATCTGTTTGCTCCGTGAACGCCTCCGGTAACTTCGCCTGCCGCAAAAAGCCCGGGAATCACGTTTCCGGAATTGTTCAGAACTTCCGATTTCGTGTTTATCTTAATTCCGCCCATCGTATGGTGAACGGCGGGAGCAACTTCTACCGCATAGTAAGGTGCTTTTACGAGCGGGCGCACCATATCGCTTGCCGCCCTGCCGAATTCGGCATCTTTTCCCGACGCTTGATAAGCGTTGTAATTTTTTACGGTGTTTTCCAATTCCGCTGCGGGAATATTTAATTTTTCCGCAAGCTCCGAAAGAGTTGCACCTTCGGTCAAAAGACCTTTTTTTGCATAACCTTCAATCGCTTTCAGAGATTCGCGCACTCCTTGATCAAAAAGCAAAAACGCCGTTTTCCCTTTTTGATTCAAAATTGCAGCCGACATTACGTCTCTCGTAGCCATTTCGTTATTAAATCGCTTTCCGTCGCGGTTTATCATTACGGCTCCGTTTCCGCGCACGGCTTCCGTTATCATAAGACCTTTGCCGGGAACGACCGTCGGATGCGTTTGAATCTGATCCATTTGGGTGAGCGCGATGTCAAGTTTTTTTGCCCACGTAAAAGCATCTCCCGTAGCACCGTTTTGATTTGTCGTTCCGAAATCTTTGAATTCGGGGCGATATTGCGCAACCATTGTTTTATTGGCTCCGAATCCGCCCGTCGCTATTACGACGGCTTTGGCATTTACCGTATATTTTTTGCCTTTCGATTCTACTTTTACTCCGGTAACTTTTCCGTTTTTCGTAATAAGATCGACTACTTTGCTGTCATAGCGGATTTCAACGCCGGCATCTTCCGCGGCTTTTTTTAATACGCCTACAAGATGACCTCCGACTGCAGCACCGCCTTGCGGACGATGTGTACGCGGATTCGTGGAACCCGCCATCTTACCTACATCGGATAAGTCCGCGCCGATAGACATAAGCCAATCTACCGTTCCGGCGGAAAGTTCCACCATATTGCGCACAAGGGCGGGATCGTTCATGTTTTTTCCGCCTTTCATAGTGTCTTCGTAGAACTGTTCGTTCGAATCTTTGATTCCGAGTTTTTTCTGAACGCTTGTTTCCGAAGCGTTTAAGCCGCCCGTCGCAAAATTCGTGTTTCCGCCTGCAAGACCGCGTTTTTCAAGGACAATGACTTTTGCACCTTTTGAAGCCGCTTCAACTGCGGCGGAAAGACCCGCTCCACCGGCTCCTATTACCGCAATATCGCAGGAAGCGTTTTTATACGCTTTCGGGGCGGAGACTTTTTCGCCGTTTGCAAGAGCAAGCGCATTTTTAATCGCCTCAATAGTTCCCTTTGAAGTAAATGTTGCCCCGGAAACCGTATCGATTTTTTTAATGTTGCCGGTTTTTACAAACTTATCGATGGAATCTTTTATTACGGGTTTTGCAAAATCCGTTTCATTTTCCGAAAGGATTTTACCTTCAACAACTTTGCCGTCTTTTACGGTCAGCGAAAGTTTTATAGGTCCGTTCAAACCTGCTGCAGAGCCTTCCCATTCTCCGTCAACGAGCGTTTTGGGCGCAGCGCTTGCACGTCCGTTCGACACTCCGAATATAATTGCCGCCGCAGCAATTACCAAAAATAAAGCGGATGTTATAATCAATGCACGCTTTTTCATACTTCCTCCAAGTATATGATTTATATTATGGAACATCTAAAAAGCCGATTTGAATTTTTGTAGATGCCATATAACATTTTGTTTACCGTATTATAGATATTTCCGAAGATTTTTTAAATGCTGCAGCAACCGCTTCCATAACGGAATTTCTAAAACCGAACTTCTCAAGCGCGGCAATTCCTTCTATTGTAGTTCCTCCCGGAGAGCAAACGGAATCTTTTAAGGCTGCCGGACATTCTTCGGAATATAAAACCGTTTCCGCAGCTCCTTTTAACGTCTGCGCCGCGTAAACATACGCATCTTTTCTGGGCATACCGAATCTTACCGCGGCATCCGCAAGAGCTTCCATAAATACGAAAGCATAAGCGGGACCGGAACCGCTTACGGCGGTAACGCATCCCATAAGTTTTTCATCTATCGTCTCTACCCTTCCGGCAGCGGCAAGAATTTCCTTTACTTCGTTTAAATCTCCGGCAGAAAGCTCTTCCGAGCAGGCGATTGCCGTCATCGACTGAGAAACTTTAGCGCCTACATTCGGCATAATTCTTACATACGGCGCATCGTATTTTTCCGACAATTCCTTCAACGTAATGCCCGGAGCCATGGAAATTAAAACCGCATCATCGGAAAGATTCTTTTTGATTTCATCTATTATTCCTTTTATATGAAGCGGTTTTACAGCTAAAAAAATATATTTCGAGCCGCTTACGGCTTCCGCGTTTGAAGCGGCTGCAATACAATTTTCCGCATCGGCAATTTTTTTTGCGTGTTCAAAATGTTTTGCGCTGATCTTTATGTTTTTTGAATTGAATTTTTTGCACACGGCATGAATTATTGCGCTGCCCATAGAGCCGCAACCGATAAATGCGATTTTCGTATTTTCCGTATCCATCAATATTTCCCCCTGCTTAATTATTATCTTTTAGTCGGCATTCATAATTTCGGATTGTATAAACGAACGGAATTTCACATCGTATTAAAAACATTTTCGGGATGTCCTTTAATAATTTTTGCCGGCAGCCCTGTGATTTTTAAACGTTCGGGATTTTTTAGGACAAACATTTCGATTCGAAATCCGTCGGACTACCGAAAAACAAGTTTTAAATCGGGCGCGTATGCTCGCCTGACAAAATCAGACTCTGTGCATGGCACTGAAAACTCTCTCATTCATTATGTTGATTTCGACCGAAAGCTCTTCCGCTTTTCGGGCAAGCGACGTTCTTAACTCTTCGATTGAAATCGACGCTTCTTCAAGATTTACCATCATCATCATAACAAAATTACCGGACAAGATTGTCTGCGTAATATCTATAATGTTCACTTTGTGCTCGGCAAGATATGAGGTTACATTTGCAATAATTCCGACTTTATCGGTGCCTACAACAGTTATAATCGCGTTCATGGTGCCATATTATAAATTTTTCCCGCGAAATACAAGGCAGAACTTATACGGCAAGACTTTCATGGGAAAGCGCACCTAAACGATTTATGCTTTTCCGAAGAGATAAAATCGAAGTCCGGATTTGTTTTAAAATCGATTTACAAAAACTGCAAACCGCGCTAATCGTATTTTTTTTGCCCGAGTGAATTTATCCGCTTTTTCTACTATAATTCGAGCCGAATATGAAATTTATTTGCGAACGCCCTGCGGCTCTTTTTGCAATCTGTTTGCTCATACCCGCCGTAATATCGGTTTTTGTAAGGCTTGGAAATGCCGGAAAAATCGCCGCTTATTCTTTTGTAACCGGAAATTCCGAAAACCTTAGACGTTCGATAATTCTGCGTACGGTATTTTTTTCCGTTTCATGGATTATGCTTGTTTTTGCGTTTTCCGGTTTTTCATGGGGAACACGTTTTGAAAGCGTACAAAAAAACGGAAGTGCGGTTTCTTTTATATTCGATATTTCCTACAGCATGACGGCACCCGATTGTCCCGGCGGAATTACGCGGCTCGACGGAGCTGCAAAGTATTCTTCGATGCTTCTTGAACGGATGGACGGGATTCCCGTTTCCGTAACGCTTGCAAAAGGAGAGGGAATAAACGTCATTCCTCTTACCGATGATAAAAGCGCGGTCGAAATACTTTTATCTTCGCTTTCGCCCGCTCTCATGACTTCTGCGGGTTCCGGTTTGGGAAAAGGGATTCTTGCCGCGCTTAAAGCCGTGCCTGAAAATTCAAGCTTCGCCCATGTAATCTGGCTTTTTACCGACGGAGACGAAACCGACGGAATGCTTGAATCGGCATTGGGAGAATGTATAAAAAAAGGAGTAAAAATCTGCATTGTAGGTTTCGGGAACGAGCGGGAAACGGATATTATCGCCGGAGACGGAAAGACTCACGTTTCAAGTGCATTGCGTTCCGAACGCATAAAAGCCGCCGTTTCTTCCGCACTTAAAAAAAATAAAGATTTTGTGAGTTTCGATACGCTTGTGTCGTATGTGCCGGCAACGGAAAGCGGCTCTGCAATAAAACTTTTGGAAAGCGTATTGAAACACAAGAATTTTTTAAAAAATGCGGACGGAGGAATGGAATTTTCCGCCCCGGAAGCGCATCCTGTATTGCGATATAAAATGTTTTTGACACTTGCTTGTATTTTTTTCGTTGCAGGAATTATTTTATCGGAATTCAATATCGGAAATACATTTTTCGGATTAAATAAAAAAAGCGCGCTAATACTTTTGTGCCCGATATTTATTTTTTCGTCATGCAAGAGCGAATTAAGCGGAGCAAAAACGATTTTGGCAAGCGCATGGGCATATGAACAAAAAAGATACAATGACGCAACAGCCGGATTTTTGCAAAGTGCCTCAAATGCAGCTGCAAACGGAGATGAAATTATTGCACAATACGCGCTCTACGGTCTTGCATCGACATATTTTATGCAGAATGAGACGGAAGCTGCTATGGATAGATTTGTTTTGATAGCCGAAAATGCGCCTGCTCCGGTAAAATATGCGTCTTATTACAATATGGGACTGATTGCAAACAAAAACGGAGATTATAAATCGGCTGTAAAATATTTTAAGGAAGCGTTAAAAGCCGACGGTTCAAAAAAAGATGCAAAAATCAATCTTGAACTTTCACTGCAAAGTCTGTCCGGCGAAGAATCGGCGAAAACTCAAAATCCCGTACAGGTTTCGGAATCCGACGAACCCGACGCGGTTATGACGGAAAGTCTTTTTGAACGAATTAAGGAGAATGACAAAAAACAATGGAAAAACGGCATGACTTCGGAATCGTCATCTTCAATAGATTATTAAAATCTTTCTGCATTTTATTATTTTTATTTGCGCAAAAATCATATTGCGCTTCGGACGATACGCGCGTAAGCGTCGAAAATTTATCCGTAAAGGCTAAAAACGCACTTATTTCGGCAGGAGAAGAATGCGAATTCGAGCTTTTCATTCCGGATTGGGAACCGGATTTTGTGCGGACAGGCACTTTGAACTTGCCGCCGGAAATTTTATTTAAGTCTCTTAAACGCACGAAGTCTCCCGGAAAAAACTTAGGAACGCAGATTGAATTTCAGCTTGTATTCCCCGAAAAGGGAGACTATGAGCTTCCGCCGTTTAACGTAACAATAGGCGGCAAGAATTATTCCGTTCCTTTTGAAAAAATTACGGTAAAAGAGAATCCGAAAAATCTTCTTCCGCGCATTATCGCAGTAACCGATGGCGGATTTGAATTCGGCGGCGATAATAACGGGCGGGATTTTATTGCGGAAGCCGGAAAACCCGTTTATTTTACAATCCATGTTCAAAATGCGGCGGAATTTATTTCTCTTTCATGGGAAACGCCGAAAGATGCCGTTTTTTCAGAAGTTGAAACTTACAAAATCGACGAAAAAGATTATGCAAGCGGTGAACGTCTTCCCGTCGCAAGATTCGAGTGGATTCCGTTAAAACCCGGAAAAATGCCGCTACCGAGTATAAAAGTGCTTACCGCCGCATATTCCGGCGCGCGGCAGGAAATTTTACTTCCCGAACGGGAAATAAAAATCGTCCCTGCAAAAAAAGAAACTTCCGAAACGATTGGGAATAATCTTTTTAGCCGCGCTTTTGAAACAAGTTCCGATGCGGATGAAAAAAATATTTTGCTGGGAATAAGCGCATCCGACTGTGCAAAACTTTCCGAACTGAGGAGTAAGGAGCGGCACTCGGCGATGTTCTTCAGTGCTAGGCATGAGCGCAAAATTTTTGAAGCGGCATTAGGTATAAAAAACGAAAAATCCGAAAGAAATGTTTTTATCCTGCTCTTATCGGCAGTAGCCGCATTTTTATCCGCCGTTATGTTTTTTATTTTTCTTATCATGCATAAAAGACCCGCATTTATCGTTTCTTTGTTCGTTTCCTGCGTTTTGTGCACGGCAGCCGCATGTTATGCCGTAAGTTTTTTTGCCGTTCACGGAATTTTTACAGGAACGGAAATTTATCCCGTGCCGGAGAAAAAGTCTTCCTTCTTTGCATATCAATCGGGAAAGCGCGTACGTATACAAAACTCTGCAAACGGCTGGTATTACGTTTTATCCGAACAAGGCGGCGGCTGGATTTCAAAAGATGATGTGATAGTCATAAAATAACCCGCGCCCACTGCCAGTCAACTCGTCTCTCCGCGCCGACGCAAAAGGAAACGATTAAGTTGCGCTCTGCAAAATTCTCGGTTATAATCGTTTTCATGAGTAATTATACGATTCTTAAACAACTCATAACTTCTTCGGATTTGTACGCAAGAAGCCGCCTTATCTTTACCCCCCCCATCATTAACTCTTTGCAGTATAAATAAATACAGCATATCATCTTTTACTCGTGAAAACGGAATAATCCCTCTCGCCTTTTTTGCATCATTAGA
The DNA here is from genome assembly GCA_963548875.1 of uncultured Treponema sp. Taxonomy (GTDB): domain Bacteria; phylum Spirochaetota; class Spirochaetia; order Treponematales; family Treponemataceae; genus Treponema_D. The sequence goes on from CAUUVZ010000011.1 coordinate 21,066, forward strand.
CATAAGAAAAAAGTGCGGGATTTTCTCGGCTCGGACAAAAGGAATAAGGCTAAACTTACCGGTCATCGCACGTGAAAAGGAGTGCCTGAGGTATTGATTCGGAAATGACCGCCGAACCTCATGCCTTGCGCGCGGAATATGTCGTCCGGCTGCATTTATAGCGGGATTCCCGCAAAAAAAACATAGGAGTTTTATATGAAACACGGAAAATTGTCTCCTTTAATCGGCACGGTATTGCTTTCGCTTGCCGTAGTATTCGCAGCAACAAGCTGCAAGCAAAACGACGATAGTTCAAGCTCGACCCCTGTTACATCCATTAAATCCGACGACGGTAAAGCAACGTTGACCTTGTCGGTTGACAAGAGCACCGGTAAAGGAACGTTCAAAGTAGATGTCCCCGCCGGCAATTACTGGGTTAAGGGTGATTTTGAACAGAGTGGAACTAATATTATCCTTAAGAATACGATAGACAGTAATGGTGCAAAAAGCGTAGTTGACGGTACATATCCCATGACTGTCGTCGGAACGCAAGTAAAAGTAACAATCGACTCTTACACTTTCGACCTTACTAATTTGGGTTAAAACCGATCGTTCCGCTTCTAAAATTCCGTAAGAAGCGGGCACTGCGGCTGCAGGACTTATCTCACTGCAGCCGTTTTTTTATACGCAATCCGATGTTGCAAAGACAGCTTAGACTACAACTTTTGAAATTTAGGCTCAGCACTTTTATTGACCTTTTCAGTTTGCCTAAAAGATTCGTGCCTTTAGGCGACACCGTTTTAAAGTCTAGCAATTCTATGCATCATAATGTATTCTCTACGCCATGAACATCAGACTTACGCGGAATTCCAACCGCAGAATGGCTTGGACGGATAAGCTCAACGGTTATTTGGAATTCTTTTTTTCGGCAGACGGTAAAAACGACGGATATTTTAGAGGAAATGCGTGGTTATTGACCGGTTTTTCTTCGGACGGACACTCTTGGAAAGAAGCAGAATATATGGATGTACGTCCGGAGGGTTTTATGGCTGCCTTTTCCGGAGGAATGCTGGATGTTTCTCTTCTATTGAATGAACAGGCATTCTATGTCTATTCGGCAAAAAGCGTAGGGATTTTAGGATGTTCCGGCAAAAGTCAACCGGCGGAAACGGAAACTGCGGAAGAGGAGAATGAGCTATCGCAAAAAGTCGACGCGGATACAGAAGAAGCGGACAAGGCGAAAGACGTGAAATGGACTTCCGAGTTTATCGACGGTTGTACCGTAATAAGTTCTTCCGAAGGTTTTGCGGCAGCGGCGGAATTCGGCTTTCGTTACGCAATAACGGAAAACGATGTTGAATTGTACCGCGAAACGCAAGAGGACATAAGAAGTTCCGGCAAGGAGAAACCTTTTTCCGCCGACGGCTGGTATATAGTTTTTGAAGACAATCAAACGGATGCGGTAAAAAAAGCGGTGCGTCTTGCAAAGGAAAAAGCAATAGCGACGCACTGCCGGACAATCGCAAGTTTCCTCGAAAAATGTGCAATAGATTCAGGCGATAAACGTTTTGACGAAGCGTTTTTATGGGCGCGGTTTAACGGCTGGATGCTTGCAACGAAAGATAGTACGTCCGGTTATACGGGTATTTGGGCGGGACTTCCGTGGTTCCGCGACAACTGGGGGCGCGACACGTTTATTGCGCTGTGCGGAACTCTGCTTGCGTCCGGATGTTTTGCGGAAGCAAAAGACGTGCTTTTAGGGTTTGCGGGTTTTCAAGATTCGGATAAGGCAAGTCCCACCTATGGACGCATTCCGAACCGCTACCGCAGCGCGGATGACGTTATCTACAACACTGCCGACGGTACGCTGTGGTTTATCCGCGCGCTCTGGGAGTACGTTCAATATTCGGGGGACACGGAGATTCTTTCAACGCTGCAAAAAACGCTTTTTACCGCGCTTGATGCCGATATTACGCGCACGGATTCAAACGGATTTTTAAAGCACGGAGACGCGGACACGTGGATGGATGCGCGTATTAAAAACAAAGAAGCGTGGTCGCCGCGCGGAGACCGTGCGAACGACGTTCAAGCTTTGTGGTTTACCGCGCTTAAAATAGGCAGTATCGCCGCAGATATGACGGGAAACGCGGAAAAGGCGAAAGAATACGCGGCTCTTTCCGAAAAAGTGAAACAGTCGTTCGATTCGATTTTTTGGAATCCCGTTTACGATTCTATGGCGGATTATCTTCCCGAAGGACAATACGGAGAATGGGCAAAAGATATGAAAGTCCGCCCGAATCAGCTTTTGACGCTGAGCGTTCCGTCAATTCTTCCTGCCGGAGATGAAAACCGCCTTTGCACTCGGTATAAAACCGCCCGCATTCTTGAAGACACTGAGCGGGAACTTGTAAGTCCGTTCGGATTGTTCAGTCTTTCGCCGGAGGATCCGCTTTTTCATCCCGAACACGAAAATCCCGCGATGCACCACAAAGATGCGGCGTATCACAACGGTACGATTTGGGAATGGCAAAGCGGCGCGTATGTGAGTGCGGTTTGCGCGGCACGGAATGCGATAAGCGCGGAGGCTGCCGCAATCATTCAAAACGAAGCGAAGATGATTTTGGATTACGGATGCGCCGGTTCTTTGAGCGAGAACATTCACGCAAAGCCCGATGCGGACGGCAATCCGCAGTTGTCGGGTACTTTTTCGCAGGCATGGAGTCTTGCGGAATTTGTGCGCAATATTTGTCAGGATATAGCGGGATTTACGCCGCGTCTTGCGGAACGGAAACTGGATTTACATCCGCATTTGCCGGAAAACCTCAATGCATTTTCCGCGATTTTACCGTTCGGGCGCGGCTGGACGCTTTGCGTCGATATAACGCGGACTGAAAACGAATACGAATGCAGTGCGCGCTGGAATGCGGGAGAAGATTTTTCCGCGCTTCCGGAGCTTTATTTGAACGGCGAACGTATCATTCCGAATAAAAAGCTGACGGTAAAAGTCGAATCGACTTTACGGCCGGTTGAATCTTCGACGGCGGAAAAATTCCGCTGTCCCGAAAAATGGATTACCGGCTGCTTTCCCGCGCACGATTTTGCCGCCGAGTGGTGCGGCGCAGTTCATATAAAAGATTATCTTGAAAAACTAACGCTTTCAGGACGCATGAAAAGCCGCGTAAGCGGAGGACCGAACACCGCCGCACTGGAGTGGCTTTTCGATTCAAAAGAATTTGAAGACAAATATACGACTGACGCGGAACTCGGCGCACTGTACGCTAAAGACGAAACGGTATTCAGAGTGTGGGCGCCGACTGCACGCGCGGTTCAAGTCGTTCTTTTTGCCGACGGAGAAGCCACGCCGCCTCAAAAAACATATTCCATGACAAAGCGCACGGAAAAAGGTTTTGCAGGCGTTTGGGAAGTACGCGTTAAAGGCGACCTTCACGGAACGTATTATCAATTTAGAGTGCGCGCTCACGGAGTTACGGCTCTTTCAAGCGATCCGTATGCAAAAGCCGCCGGCGTAAACGGAATGCGCTCGATGGTTGTAGACCTTGCGCGGACAAATCCCGACGGCTGGGAGCGTGTCAGTCTCCCCGAATTAAAGTCTCCGTCCGACGCGGTGCTGTACGAAGCGCACATTGCAGACATATCTTCGTCTCCGGATTGGAACGGTTCGGAAGCGGCTCGGAGAACGTATCTCGGAGCGGCGGAAAGCGGAACCTCATTCCGCGGAGTTCCGACCGGTTTCGATCATATAAAATCGCTCGGGGTAACGCACGTCCAATTTATGCCGCTGTTCGATTTCCGCTCGGTCGACGAAACGAAAACGCACGACGCGGAATACGCGCAAAAGCCTGCGTTCGGTTTATTCAACTGGGGCTATGACCCGCAAAACTACGGTTTACCGGAAGGTTCGTATTCTTCCGATCCGTATGACGGAGCGGTGCGGATCCGCGAGCTAAAAACGCTGATTAAAGCGTATGCGGATGCCGGAATCGGCGTTGTGATGGATGTAGTCTTCAATCACGTAAACGACGGACTCAAGCACGCATTCAATCTGTGCGTTCCGGGATATTATTACCGCGTCGAAGGTTATTCCGGTGCGGGCGAGGATACGGCAAGCGAACACGCAATGGCGCGCCGTTACATCGTCGATATGCTGCGTTATTGGCTTACCGAATATAGATTGTGCGGCTTCCGCTTTGATTTGATGGGACTGCATGACGCGCGGACGCTCAACGAGGCGCGCGCCGAGCTTAAAAAGATAAAAAAGGACGTTCTCGTCTACGGCGAAGGCTGGTGTATGTACAAGGCAGGAAAAATGAAGCCTGCGGATATGGCTCATGCCGCGCTTTTGAACGAAATCGGATTTTTCAACGATGCGGTGCGCTGCGGAATCAAGGGGGCGGCGTTCGGCGATACGGAGCCGGGCTTTATTCATGACGGAAGAAGACGCGAAGCGATAAAATTCGGAATTGTAGGCGCGACCGCTCACCCGCAACTTGACTACGAAAAAATCGAAGGGACTGCAGCACCGTTTCCGTGGGGAAAAAAGACGTGGCTCTCGCTCAATTACACTGAAATTCACGATAACACGACTCTCAACGATAAACTTATTCTTGTTGAGCCGGACAAAGACGAATCTTATTACGAGCAAATGCAGAAATTCGCGCTGTCTCTTGTGATTTTATCGGAGGGACTTCCGATTCTCCATGCGGGAATGGAATTTATGCGCACAAAGGAAATTCCGCACGATATGCTCAAAAATGCTGCGCAGTTTGCCGATGTTGCGCACACTGCCGGCGGGCGGGCGTTCTTGCGCAATACCTATAACGTTTGCGATAAGATTAATGCGCTTGACTGGAGCCGCTGTGCCGAAAAGCAAAACCTTACCGCCTATGTCCGGGATTTAATTGCGCTCAGAAAAGCGCATCCCGCGTTCCGTATTGCCGACGAAGCGGATCTTGCCGCCGCGCTGACGTTCATCGGTAACGAAGAGGCGGATTTGCCGGAAGAAGTGCTTGCGTGGCAAATCGACGGCACAAAATGCGGCGATGACTGGAACACGATACTGGTGATTGCAAATCCGCTTGCCGGCGGCGTTCCGTTTTGCCTGCCGGAGAGCGGCGAATGGCAACTTGTTACCGACGGAATCCGTTTTGCACCGCTTGCTGCCGCCTCACTTAAAGGCGGAAGTAAAATCACGCTCGGCGCAAAAACGCTTTCGGTCTATGTCGGGCACCTGCGGACGGCAGAGAACGGAGTTTGAATGATATAGAGGGGTGCCGTCCGCACGAGTTTTCCTGCGGAAAACTCGCTAGTAATGGTGAATTGGGACGGCGGAGAATGAAGTTTGAATGATAGGCGCGGGGTTAGCATCCGGGCGGGGAAACAACTTCCTCTGAGCGAGGGACATATCTCCCTCCGGGCATAGGGAGTATCTCCCTACGGGCATAGGGAACGGGCTTTTGAAACGGGGCGGCAGTAAAACGTGCCGGCATTAGGATTTAATGGGAGTTGAGCGGAATTGAATAAAAAAGAAAAAGAACATCTTCCCTTGATGGGAGTTGGACCTTTATGCATTGCGATTATGATTGCATTCACGGTTGCAGGTATTGCACTCGTAAAATCGGGAGTGCTCAAAAGCGGGAATATAAATATTGCCCTTCCCTTTATTGTTTTAGGAGTCTTGTGCATTGCAGGCGGGGCGGCATTGTGGGTATCGGCTGTGATAGTCTGCAGAATCGACATAAAAATAAAATCCGAGCGGCTGGAAACAGGCGGCATCTATGCCCATGTGCGTAATCCCATTTATTCCGCCTTTTTATTTATTTGTACCGGCGCGTTGCTGTTTTGCCGGAATCTATATGCGCTCGTTTTGCCGCCGCTTTTTTGGGTATATCTCACGATTTTTATGAAGATGACGGAAGAAAAATGGCTGGCGAAGTGTTTCGGAGAAGAATATTTAACATATTGCAAACAAGTCAATCGATTTATACCGTGGATACGGAAAAGATAATTTTTAGGAGAATACAAATGAAGAAAATCATATACGCAGCGTCTTTGGCGGCGGTTTTATTCGGAGCGGTCTCATGTAAAATGGCGGAGGAAGAAAAAGAAATTGAACGACCCGGAGTTAGTGCGCAAAACAATGTGATAATTATTTCCGTTCCTAAAATTAAAAATGCAAAATATGTAAATATTTTTAGGAGAACGGTAACGGGCAGCGGTTCTTCCGCCGTTTACGGAGAAAAATATAACATCGGACAAATCACACCGGACTCGGGCGATAGTATGATTTCATACACATTTCAAGATTCTCTGGTCGTAAACGGAACAAAATATCAATATGCCCTGCGTTATAAGCTGAATTCATCATATACAACAACAGGCTGGTCAAGCGAAACGGAAGCTGTATCTGCGATAAGTGCCGAGCCTCTTCCGTCTATTGCAAGCGGCGCAAAACTTTTGTTTGATCCCGAGCTTAAACAGCTTAAACTTTCGGGAGGCACGCTTGCTCCGTCACTTTCGACGGTGCTGGACGATTATTCGCTGCAAATCGCAATGAAAAATAACAAGACATCTTCTTTATTCAAACTGCCGATTCCGAATGGAGCGGGTCTTGCAGATGGAGACATTATAGATTTGCGCTCAATCTTGAGTACCGATTTTTTTGATAAAGAAATTACATTTATAGGTTTTATTTACGGCATAGAACAAAAAGACAGCGTAAACAATTATACCGAAAATCACCGGACTATTTATTCGACTTGCCCTCTATTCAATAAAGACGGGACAAAAGATCTTAAAGGCAAACTTACGGTCAATTTCGGCTCAACGGAAAGCGGACAGCAAGATTATACACCGCTTGCCGTCTACACAATGTATTGAGTACGGCTTTTTTCGATTTGATTCGGAATGGCTAAAGATTCCGTTTGTGTGTTTTTATTCCCGAACGGTTTATTTGCAACTCAATTTATTTTTCAATATAATTCGCTTTGTCTGTGGAATCCTGAAAACGGATTTTGAGGCAGGGGTAAAATTATGCAATACGTTATAAAAAACGATTACTGCAAGCGTGTGTGGGATGATGTAAGCGCGCGTTATGCGGATCAAGGACACTTTTTGCAGGCTGTAGGACTTGTTCTGGAAACAATTTCTCCGGTTGTCGATAAAATGCCGGAACTCGAAAAATTTGCGGTGCTTGAAAGATTTGTAGAGCCGGAGAGAATAATTATGTTCCGGGTCCCGTGGATGGACGACGCCGGGAATGCACGTGTAAACAGAGGTTTCCGCGTACAATTTAACAGTGCAATAGGACCTTACAAAGGCGGTTTGCGTTTCAGCCCGGAAGTAGGTCTTGACGTTTTGAAATTCCTCGGATTTGAGCAGGTGCTGAAAAATTCCCTTACAACGCTTCCTATGGGCGGAGGAAAAGGCGGTGCCGATTTTGATCCGCACGGAAAGTCCGACTCGGAAATAATGCGCTTTTGCCAGTCGTTTATGACCGAATTGTGCCGTCATATCGGCGCGGATACGGATGTTCCTGCCGGTGATAAAGGGGTCGGCGGCCGCGAAGTTGCATATATGTTCGGTCAGTACAAACGTCTGCGCAATGAGTATACGGGCGTTCTTACCGGAAAAGGTTTGTCTTTCGGCGGCTCTCTTGCGCGTACGGAAGCAACCGGCTACGGACTTATTTATTTTACCGAATGTATGCTTAAAAAAGTCGGAAAAGATTTTGCCGGAAAGACGGCTCTTATCTCCGGCGACGGAAATGTTGCGCAATATGCTGCGGAAAAACTTATTGCACTCGGCGGAAAACCGATAACGTTGTCGGATTCGTCGGGATTCATTCTAGATGAAGAAGGAATTACGGAAGAAAAGCTCGATTATGTCAAAGAATTCAGAAGCCGCCGAGAAAAAATCGATGCTTACGTAAAAAAATATCCTTCCGCAAAGTTTTTCAAGGGAGAAAAACCTTGGGGCATAAAAGCGGATTTTGCGTTTCCGTGCGCAACGCAAGATGAAATCTATCTTGAAGATGCGGAAAAAATGGTGAAGAACGGGGTATGGCTTGTTGCCGAAGGTGCAAATATGCCGACACGCGCGGAAGCAATAGAATTTTTCCAAAAAAATAAAATTCTCTTTGCGCCCGGTAAAGCATCGAATGCCGGCGGTGTTGCGGTTTCCGGTCTTGAGATGAGTCAGAATTCGGAACGGCTTTCGTGGTCGTTTGCGGAAGTTGACTCTAAACTCAAGGAGATTATGACGAATATCCACGACAATGCTTACGAAACTGCAAAAAAATATGCGACCGAAGGCGATTATGTAGCCGGTGCAAATATTGCAGGATTTGTAAAAGTTGCAGCCGCGATGGTTGCGCAAGGTTTGGTGTAATTTTTCATACATTAAAACGGATTTTATAAAAAAAGCGTTCCCGCCTTGAAGTACGATTCATCTCGGGAACGCTTTTTATTTTTGCCGTAAAGTATAAAATCGTTCAGATTGTAAAATCCATACAAACTCGCAATTTTGCATTCGGGCGTATCAGATTGTCCGCAATCTTTACGTGTTCGGGATGAACTGCATATACTTTCAGCGCTGCTTCGTTTGCGAAAGACGAATCCAGCATTACGTCTGCGTTGGACGAAGGAAGCGCATCAATATTCACTTTTATATCAACGATTTCATCAATTTTTTCTTTAAGAGATTCAAGCGACTTTTTTATTTCCCGCTTGACTTGTAATTTTTCTTCCGCAGCCAATTCGTCTTTGAGCTGCCATAAAATAATGTGTTTTAACATTCTTTTACCTCCGCAAAGATTTGTAAAATTATAAACAAAGCAAGAATGTTTTTACAAGCACCGAAGAGCCAAACGCATCTTGTTTATAAATATTTTTTCAGTAAAAGCATAAACGAAGTTCAAAATCCTGATGGGTAAATATTCGATTTTTCGGTAAAATATCTCCATGATTTTTAAATGTGGCGTGTTGATTTCAGTGATGGCTACGTGTACAAAGGTAACAAGAACGGCAGCAATGTTTGGGTTTGTTGCTTGTTAGGCTTTTAACGCAGCCCGGCGGACAGTAGAATCGGTTTTACGGACATACCTTGGTTTACTGTCCGCTCCAAGATTGACTGCAGTCAAACTTGGAAAGCCGGGTTATACAAGTTTTCCATGAAGTGGAAAACCCGGTGTCGGCGGCGGGAATGAAATGAGAAGTTGAAAAAACGTTTTTACCGCCGCACTGTCAGCTTTGCGTAAAATTTGCGCCGCATTTTTTCATTACATCATAAAAATGCGGAAAAGATACGGCACAGCATTCGGAATCTTTTATAGTCAAAGTCTGCCCTTCCGGCAAAGCAAGTGAAATACACGCAAGCGACATTGCAACCCGGTGGTCGCCGTAACTTTCGACGGTTCCGCCGTGCAGGGCGAATGCGGGATTTTTTGAACCGTCGGAAAGAAATTGCGGTTGACCGTGTACGGCAAGATAATCTTCACCCGATTCAATATCCGCTCCCAATGCGCTCAATTCTTTTTGCATAACTTCTATGCGGTCGGTTTCTTTATTGCGGCAGACTTTTATATCCTCAAATACGCAAGTGCCTTCCGTAAAACAGCTTGCCGCTGCAAGTGCGCATAATGCGTCCGGGCAGCCTGAAAGGTTTACATGAAGTTCTCCGCCTTTAAGATTGCGCGTAGAAAGTCGGCTTTTTGAAACGTAAAGGTTTCCGCCTTGTATTTTAAGATTTGCTCCGATTGATTTTAATATATCCGCAATAGCCGCATCGCCTTGACTTCCGGAATTGTCGATATTCTCTATTACGATTTCGCTGCCCGTTATAAGTGCGGCGACAAGGGGGAATGCAACCGCTTCCCAATCGCTTGGGATAACGCGGTTAAATGCGGAGATTTCGGTTTTTCCGCGTATTTCGATATGTTTATAATCGTCCAAGATTTTTACATTCGCTCCGAAACTTTCAAGCCAAAGCCGCGTCATATTCAAAAAAGGAGTTTCTTTAGGATCCGTAAGTTCGATTTTTGTCGTCCCGTTAAGTCTCGTTGCCGCCATCATGATTCCGCTTATATATTGCGAAAGTCTTCCGTCGGTAACAATCGTCTTTCCGCCGCTTACTGCACCTTTTATAATCAGCGGCGGCGCATTTTCTGCAGGGCGGGAAATATATGCCTCCGCTCCGAATTGTTTCAGCGCGTCGGCAAGATGCAATACGGGGCGTTTACGAATAGAGCTGTCTCCGGTGAATATCGACCATCCTTCAAACGTCGCGGCAATCGGAGCCGTAAAATAAAGCAAAGAACCGGAGTTTCCTACATCAACAACATTATCGGGCAAGTGAGCATTTTTTCCCGCGCCCTTTATTGTCCAGACATCCCCGCGAGAAATATCAGTCTCCGCCCCGAAAAGTTTTACCGCGCGTGCTGCAGAAAGGCAATCTTCTCCGCCGAGCGGATTTTGTATTTGCGATGTTCCGTCCGCAAGCGATGCAAATAAAAGCGCACGTATCGTATGACTTTTGGAGCCGGGAACTTGTATTTTCCCAAAAAGCGATGATTTTTTTCCGGTAATATTCATGCGCGGAGTTTAACAGAAAAACTGCGGATTTGGCAAACACGATGGAATATTATACGGGTATTTTCCTTCGTTTTGCCTGCGGATTTGACTGCAAAGTAATTTCATTGACGGAGAATTTATGTTAGAGTTCCGCCGTACGCGGTCGGATTTTATGGAAAATGTATTTACACGTACCGAAGCCTTAATCGGCGAAATTGCTTTGCAAAAATTAAAAGAATCTCATGTCGCGGTTTTCGGACTGGGCGGAGTCGGCGGACATACTGCCGAAGCTCTTGTGCGCAGCGGAATCGGCGCGATAGATATTGTAGACAGCGATAAAATAAGCGGATCGAACATAAATCGGCAGATTTTCGCACTTAATTCAACGGTAGGACGTTATAAGACCGAAGTTGCTGCGGAACGTTTTTACGATATAAATCCCGAATGCGAAATCAAACCGTACACACTTTTTTACGATTCCGGAACGGCGAATATTTTTGATTTTTCAAAATACGATTACGTAATCGATGCGATAGATACAGCATCCGCTAAGATTTTGATTATATGTAATGCGGCGGAAGTCAAAACTCCCGTAATCAGTTGTATGGGTGCCGGCAATAAAATGAATCCCGGCGAGTTTGAAATTGCCGATATTTTTGAAACATCCGTCTGTCCGCTTGCGCGTATAATGCGTCAGGAATTGCGGAAACGCGGCATAAAACAATTAAAAACCGTATTTTCCAAAGAACCGCCGCTAAAATCGGATTGTACGCAAAGCTTATGCACTTCCGAGCAGCAATCGCCTTGTAAGCGGATTCCCGCAAGCATCGCATTTGTTCCGGCTTCGGCGGGATTGCTTATTGCAAGCGAAGTTATAAAAGATTTAATCGGCTGGAAAAATGGCGCGGGGTTTGCAAAGTCAAAGATATAATTGCACGGGATATTATGCGGATTTTTACGGCGGCTGTAGCGCATCCGCTTTTGAAAAAAGGCAAATTATCCGTGATAAAATGTGCATAATATGTTGATAACTTTTATGTCAATAGCTTTTTTACATTTTTTTGCACATTTCCACATACGGCTTTGCATTTATTCTGTTTATTCTCTTGCAATATAAAGAATTATAATTAACTTACCGAAGTCTTCAGCTAATTTTCCGTATTATAGAGAGTTAGAAAACAATGCACAAAATGTGTTAATAAATTGTGGATAAGCTGTGTAAAACAAGTGAATTATAACAAACGGCAAATAAACGGTTATTAAATTATATAAGAATTATCCGCCGAAAAAACAATCGATTTTGCGGCGGATACGGATAACTATGCTTGCGCTCCTTTCGGTTTTGTCTTTGCGGCAAGTTCCACAGCTCCGGTAACTAGTCCTGCAAGTCCCTGTATCTCCGACGGAATGATGATTTTGGTCGCCTGTCCGTCGGCGGCCCGTTCAAACGCTTCAAGGCTCCGGAGCTTTATTACCGCCTCGTCCGCGCCCGCTTCGCGAATCATCTTTAAGCCCTGTGCTTTTGCCTGCTGCACTTCCAAAATCGCTTCGGCTTCACCCTTCGCTTTTTGAATGGCGGCTTCCTTTTGCGCCTCCGCTTCAAGAATGAGCGACTGCTTTTTTCCTTCGGCAATAAGAATTTCCGACTGCTTTTTGCCTTCCGCAATCAAAATAGATTCGCGGCGTTCGCGTTCGGCTCGCATCTGCTTTTCCATAGCTTCTTTAATCGCTTCCGGCGGAATGATATTTTTGACTTCTACGCGGTTCACTTTGATTCCCCACGGGTCGGTCGCCTCATCCAAAATGCTCCGCATCTTCGTGTTAATCACGTCGCGGCTGGTGAGCGTCTGGTCAAGCTCAAGGTCGCCGATGATGTTGCGCAGTGTCGTCGCGCTCAAGTTCTCAAGCGCGTTAATCGGACGCTCGACGCCGTAGGTGTAGAGCTTGGGGTCGGTAATCTGAAAATAGACTACCGTATCAATCATCATCGTTACGTTGTCTTTCGTAATCACCGGCTGCGGCTGAAAGTCGAGTACCTTTTCTTTGAGCGAAATTTTATTCGCAATCCGGTCGATAAACGGGATTTTGACGTGTAAGCCGACTTCCCATGTTTTTTGATAGGCGCCGAGCCTCTCAATTACAAACGCAAACGACTGCGGAACAATACGAATATTGCTCACAATCAGAACAACCGCCACGGCAATCAACGCCGCCAATACATAAGTCATATTACCTCCCATAAAAACCTTTGCATGAAGTTGCAACTTCCGAAAAAGTTTTTCGCCGTTTCGCAATGCAATGAAAAACGGCAATAAAATATTCGAGTTTACACGGAATGAAAACTCCAGTTGAATCTTACGGCAGCATTTGTGACGGAAGATTCAAAACCGGCGGCTGACGATTTTTTTTGTAAACCGCCGGGTTTTTTACAAGGTTTAATTTCGAGTTTTTGTAAAAACTCGAAATTTTTCATCTGTTGCCCGTACAAATGAAACTGAGAGTTTTGAAATAGACACCATTGTGCGTAGGCGAGGTTCCGGCAGCGTGCCGTTTCGAGCATTTATGCCATATAAAAGCTCGACTGCGCATATGGTGCGGGTTTGCGGTACAAACTCGGTAGTGAGCAGAGCGAACGACGTTCTCGCTGAAAGCACAACTTGTTTTACCGCTATTGTCAAAACTCGACATTCGACCTACAAGTCAAAATTGCAAAAATTCAGGTTCGGAACGCTTACTCTAAACGGACTGCTTTTCAGAATCTTTTTTTGCCTCTACTTCTAGAGTGTTGCCGGAAAGTGCAACGATTGAGCAAACCGTACCGCTTTTTATTTCCGAGCCGTCACGGGATTTTGCAGACCATATCACGCCGGCGGAACTTTTTACTTCTCCTTTTTCAAGTGTACCGATTTTCTTTGTTACGATTACATCTTGCCCGATAAGTCCGTTTACATTCGTTTTTGAAATTTTAAGTTTTTTGACGGCAAAAGGTCGTGTAAACACCAATAAAATCAGTGAAAGAAAAGCAAATATTAAAATCTGCCATTTAAATTCAAGCTGAGTGCGCGCAATAAAAATAAGCGGAATACAAGCGATAGCTCCCCATATTGTCGTAAGACTGAACGTAAAAGCTTCAATTACAATCAATATGACCATAATTGCAAGCCAGAACCACGGCAAAGCATTTTGCAAAAACATCATAACGGTAACAGTATAGCGTGCAAAATCCTATTTTGTCATTAAAATTTTCTCAAGAGTACCGTGAATGCGCCGTTCGTCGGGAAATCTCTTTATCTGCTCGGGCTTTGCGCCGTGCATATGCGCCAGTCCATAGTTTGATAGCACATGCGGAATGTGTTATACTTTGCCCATGAAATTTACAAGTACACGAGATAAACACAATTATGTTGATTTTTCGGACGCGATTTTAAAATGTATGCCGGAAGACGGCGGACTTTATGTTCCTTCCGAGACGGAAGATTTACGCAAATGGATTTTATATACAGATGAAAACACTTCATTTCAGTCTATCGCCGGAACTTTGACTTCCGCTTTTATAAACGATGAATTCAGTCCCATAATATGCGAAACAATCGCTATGAATGCGTTTAAATTCGTCCCGGAGTTCCGTCAGCTTGATGAGAATTTGTTCTTGCTGGAACTTACTCACGGACCTACGGGCAGACACCGTGATTTCGGCTCGTTTTATCTTACTTCCGTTATTGAGACGATTTTGCAGCTTAACGGCGGTTCCGCAGTCTTTCTCGATGTTTCTACTGGAGAATTGGGAGCAAGTCTTGCGCTCGCCTTGCGCGGAAAAAAGAATATAAAAGCCGTTTTGGTTTACCCTAAAGGGTGCGTGAGAGGGATGGTTGAAAGCGATTTCGCGTGGAACGGCGGAAATATCATTCCCGTTGAAGTAGACGGAACCGTAAACGATTGTTACGCTCTTATGCGGGAGATTTTTACCGACCGGAAATTTATTGCGGAGCGGCATATAACGGTTGCAAACACTGCAAATGTCGGACGATTGATGCCGCAAACTTTTTTTTATCCGTTTGCATTTTCACGTATAAAAAATAAAATTCACAGCGATATTTTTTACGCTCTTGCACCCGGCAATTACAGCAACATCGTTGCGGGGCTTTATAGTTGGCAATTCGCGCTCCCCTTGAATGGTTTTATCGTTCCGTCGACGGATGCACTTTCCGCCGATGCCGGAGGAAATCCGATATTTCTGGATTCAATGGTTCCCGTTAAAAAAAGATTGCCCGCAGATCCTTCCTCGCCGTCGAATCTTGAACGTCTTGAAGAAGTCTTTAGCGCGAATTCTCTTATGATGAGACACTTTATTTATCCCGTTGCCGTGAACGACGAAAATGTAAATGCGGCGGCAAAAGAACTGTTCATGAAATATAATGTCTATGCGGATCGACATACAGCACGCGGATATGCGGCATACAAACTTTGCTGCAGTACCGATAAACACGACGGATTTGCAACCGTTCTTATTGCCCGCGACCATCCTTCCATTTCGGAAGAATATGTACGCAGGATGATCGGTGAAGTACCGGAAATGCCCGACGCTATAAAAGAATCTTTTGTAAGCGTAAAATTAAATCGTCCGTATATAAAGTCTGCAACGGAATTAAGAACGGTATTGGAAAATATTTAATCCGCCCGATTTCGAATTTTATAAACTCATGCAAACACGGTGATTCTTTCTCGAGATGCCGGCAGGTTATAACTTGTCGTAATAGCCCGGCTGCCGGATTATTTTTTCATTGCCGCTTCTGCAAGCTGTATTCCCTCCGGTAAAAGCCGTAATATTCCGTTGTCGGATTCAATCAAATCTCTGCGGAATGCCGCGGCGCAAACTTTTTTTGCTTTCGATTTTGACCAATTTATGTGTTCGGTTAAATGCGCCTGTCGGCATTCGTAGGATTCCTCTTCCGTGTCCCGGTGATTGTATAAGTGTACGGTAAGATTTTGCAGTGCGAACTCAAGCCGGAGTTTTTTTAGCGTAAGATACCGCTTGATAAGTCCGTGCTTTGGGGAGAAAAGATAGACTGCCGCAAAGAAAATGCCGCTCATTACAGCCATCGCACCGGCGATGCTTCCGTCAATACCGTCTGCAAGAAAAAATCCGCTCACCGAAGAAAGGGAAGCGATAATTGCGGCAAGTACGAGAACCGTTTTCAAATCGTCGCTTAAAAGCAATGCGGCTGCCGGAGGAGCAATCATCAGAGCCGTAACCAAAACCGCTCCTACGGAGTCGAATGCACCGACGCAGGTGATGCTGACGGCAGTCATCAAACCGTAGTTGACTGCGGCGGGAGAAAATCCTAGAGAAGCCGCTAAATCTTTGTCGAAAGTCGAAAGTTTCAATTCCTTAAAAAAAAGAATTGTAAGCAAGATGTTCATAAAAAGTATGATTCCCATGATGAATGTGCTGCGCGGAATGCTTGCTCCGAATACGTCGATTCTGTCGAGCGGGGCAAGTCCTATTTCGCCGAGCAGAACGGCGTCGGTGTCGATATGAATATTGCCCGCAAAAAGGTTTACAAGTAGAACGCCCCCGCTGAACATCGCCGGAAAGACAAGTCCTATTGCCGCGTCGCTTTTTACGAGCCGCGTTTTTTGCAAATATTCGGTAAAAATAACCGACAAAACCCCCGCGATGACAGCACCGATAACCGGCACTGCGGAGGACAGACTTTTTGAAATGAGGAATCCCGCTACAACTCCGAGTATTATTGAATGACTGACAGCATCGCTCATCAGTGCCATACGCCGAAGCACCAGAAATACGCCGCAAATCGCACACGCCGTTGAAACGATAATCGCAAGAATAATAATTTCCGCCGTCATACGAAATCCTTAGGCAACCGTCGTTACCGTTTTGGGGCGTGAAAGGCGTACTGCGTTCTTGAGCGATTTGTGCTTTAGAATGCGCTGCAGAACGCCTCTTCGCGGACTGAATACAATCGAAACGACTGCAATCGCAGTCAAAATCAAGACGATGACGGGACCTGTTGCGAGCTTCGGCACTTGCGATGAAATTATTGAGCCGCCCGCTCCTGCAAGTCCGCCGAAAAGTGCCGCCGCTATTCCCATAAAACTCAATTTGTCCGTCCATTGGCGGGCGGCAGCTGCGGGAGCTACGAGCAGCGCGCTCATCAATATTACGCCGACCGCCTGAATGCCGACGACGATTGCCGGAACGGTGAGCGCGGTGATAATCAATTCTATTCTTTTCGGGGAAAATCCCATAACGGAAGCAAACTCCGGGTCAAAGGTTGCGAGTTTAAATTCTTTCCAAAATAAAAAAATCGTTGCCGCGATTACCGATTCTACCGCCGCAATTAAAATGACGTCCCGCTGCATGATTGTTGCTGCCTGCCCGAAGACGAATTTATCGAGTCCCGCTTTGGCGGCGTCGGGAGATTTTTGTACGTGCGTCAAAAGCAAAAATCCCAGTCCCAAGAAAACGCCGAGTACGATTCCCTGCGCTCCGTCCGTATCGATTTTCGTCGTTCCGACAATCGCCGTAATGCACAGCGTGCCGATAAGTCCGCTGAGCGCGGCACCGGTCAGCAAAACGGAAATATCTTTTGTTCCCGTCAGCAAAAAGGCGATGACGATGCCCGGCAGTGCCGCGTGCGATACGGCGTCCCCGATAAGACTTTGCCGCCGCAAAAGAACAAACACGCCGACGAGCCCCGAGCCCATGCCGAGTAAAAGTGTTCCCAGCATGACGTTCCGCAATGTGTAATCCGAAAAAAAATCCATGAGTTCCTCCTTTATTTCTCTCAAAGACTAAGGGAACATCTCCCTCCGAGCGGGTGTGGCACTGTGTTCCGTCTGAGTGTGTCATAGCCACTCGCTCAGGTGTGCCATACCCACTCGCCTGAGTGGGATACACCGAAATATTCGACCTATTTACAAAACCTCTTCAATGCTTTTTAGATTGCGGCGGAAATGCGACCGCCGTAAGTTTTGCGTAAGTTTTCTTCGGTAAAAGTGGTTGAAAGCTCGCCTTCGGCAATCAACTTTACGTTGAGCAGTAAGACGCGGTCAAAATAGTCTTTCACAGTCTGCAAATCGTGGTGAACGACGATAAGCGTTTTTCCCGCCGCTTTTAATTCCTTGAGCAGTACGACGAGCGCGCGCTCGGTTGCGGCATCGACGCCCTGAAAAGGCTCGTCCATAAAATACAAATCCGCTTCCTGAACGAGTGCGCGCGCTAAAAAAACGCGCTGCTGCTGTCCGCCTGAAAGTTCGCTTATCTGCCGTGCGGAAAAATCCGTCATTCCGACTTTTTCAAGCGCCTTTGCCGCCGCCTCTTTTTCACGTTTTCCCGGCCGCTTTATCCAGCCGAGAGAACCGTAAGAACCCATCAAAACCGCATCGAACACCGTCGTAGGAAAATCCCAATCGACTGCGCTCCTCTGCGGCACATACGCAACGCGCCGTCTCTGTTTTGCAAACGGTTTTCCGAAAATCTCAACGTTTCCTGCGGCAAGCGGTAAGATTCCCATTACCGCTTTCAAAAATGTCGACTTTCCCGCGCCGTTCGGACCTATAACCGCTTCCATTACGCCCTGCGGAATGCTCACGTCAATATCCCAAAGCACCGGCTTTTCGCGGTACGCAAGCGTCAAGTCGCTTACACTCAACGCCGGAATCATTTTGTTTTGACTTTCTACCATGTTTTTTTCCTTTTTGAATTTTTGAACGGTTGTGCAATCGAGACTTGGTATTTGTCCGCGCCCGATTGCCGGATTTTCGCGTTTTAAGGCGCGGCTTCCGCTCTACTTGCTCAACGCGTTTACAATCGTATCGATATTGTGTTTCAGCATACCGATGTAAGTTCCGTCGGGTGTGTCCGCCGTGCCCATCGCGTCCGAATACAGCTCGCCTCCGATAGCGACGTTATAGCCGCGGTCGCGGACTGCCGCCTGTAAGGCTTCAACGTTTTTGTGCGGAACGGAGGACTCTATAAAGATTGCCGGAAGTTTGCGCTCGGCGATAAAGTCCGCAAGCATTTTCATATCGTTCGTGCTTGCTTCCGTTACCGTGCTGATTCCCTGCAAGCCTTTTACTTCAAAACCGTATGCGCGGCTGAAATAGTTGAACGCATCGTGAGCCGTAACCAAAACACGCTTGCTTTCAGGCAATGTTGCCGCACGCTTTCGGGTATATGCGTCAAGCTCATCAAGTTGTTTTTGATAAGCCGCATACCGCTCCGTAAATGCAGCTTGCTTTTCGGGGACGAGCTTGCAAAGATTGTCGTACACGGACTTTACCGAATACGACCAGAGCTTTACGTCGAACCATACGTGCGGATCGAATTCGCTTTGTTCAAAAGGCAAGCGTTCTTCCGTAGGAATCGTTTCCGAAACGGCGGCGACAAAGCGACTTTTGGAAAGTTTTGCAAGAACGTCGCTCATTTTAGCTTCAAGATGCAGACCGTTGTACAAAATCAAGTCCGCCTCGTTGAGTTTTTTTACGTCTCCGGCAGTCGCCTTGTACAAATGCGGATCAACGCCCGCTCCCATCAACGCCGCCACCCGCACATCGTCTCCGCCGATATTTTTAACGGCGTCTTCAATCATACCGATCGTAGTAACGACAAGCGGTTTCGTATTTTTTGCGTCCTGTTTTGTGCATCCGGATATTACTGCGGCAAAACACAGTGCCGCTCCGAAAATAAGTTTTTTCATAATACACCTCATTTTGTAACATTAAATTTTCCCGTATATGCAAACTCTCCGTAAAGTAAAATATTTTCAGGATTATTTTGACTTATCAAAATATATATTTTTATATATCAAAATATGTATCATTGTCAAATAAGATTTTTCTCAATATAGAGAAACTCGACATTCGACCTAATATATTTTTTATATAATGCCGAAATATATAAGAAATAAGGAGACCATATCATGGCTGTAAAAAGATCAATATCATTGGGAAGATTGCTTCTGCAAATTGCGCTCGGAGCAATGTTGGCAGTTGCGGGAATCAGAGCATTGCAGGGACAGGGAGATGATGCCGTAAAGGCAATTCAATCTCTTGTAAACGGCGATACCGGCAAAATGCTCGGAATCGTATTCGGAGTAATCGAACTTGTTGCGGGAATTCTTTTAATCATCGAATTATTTGCCGGAGACAGATTCGGATCTTTTGACAATATCTTGAACTTGATTTTAATCGTCGTTTGGGTTATTGCGATTATTCTAATCGACTTTATCGGTAAAAACGGTATTTTCCACAGCGGAACAAAAAACATACTTTCGTGGATATATACGTTTTCCGGGCATCTGGTGATTTTAGGCTCGTTGATTTACCTGAACGACTAAGATCGTGCGGCGGACGGTAAAATTATAGGTCGAATGTCGAGTTTTGAAAGTATGCATGAATAAAGCTATGCTTTGGGCGAGAACTTCGTTCGCTCTGCTCACTACCGAGTTTGCATCGCAAACTCGCACTATATGCCGCAGTCGAGCCTTTAGAGTAGGCTTCCGCAAGCCTAACGCTCGAAACGGCACTCAGCCGGAACCTCGCTTTCGCACACTTTTATTCGTTTTCAAAACTCCCCATTCCGGCGTTACGCGAAACTGATGGAAAATTTCGAGTTTTAGAAAACTCGAAATTACGGGTATTCGGAACGCATTAAATTCGGCGGCAAATGGAGAATAAAACTTGAAAGACATAAGATTTAAAATATCGGCAATACTCGCCGTCTTCTGTGCCGCTTTAGCTTATTCGGAGAGAAAGGCGGTAGGTTTTGATGCCGCATTGTCTACCGGTTTTCCGATTTACGGTTCGACTTCACTTACGAGTTCCTCTCAAAGTCTAAAAGACCCGAGCCGCATCATAATCGGATTTGACAGCGATGTTACCGTACGGCTTGGAAAACCGCTCCGCCTTATTTTCGGTGCGGACACGCTGTTCGACCTTTCATGGCAAGGAAAAGACACGAACAACCGCATCGATTACGCATTTTTCGGCGGACTTAAAATATATCCGAACATAGGCGGGCTGAATGCCTCAATTTCGTATGCTTTGGGGCGAAGGACGGACTCGATAACAAACGGTTCCGACGATGCACTTGTTTTATCTTCCGCATGGGGGAACGGCTTTAGGTTTTCGATAGAATACGACTTCCTTTATGATAAAACGTGGAAATGCGCACCTATTGCAGGAATGTATTATCGAATGATGCCTCGCGGCGGAAATTATTACGACAATATAATTGCCGTTTATGGCGGAATAACTTTTTAGCACCCGGACATAAAAAATCCCGCATTTCAATTAAACATGAAAGGCGGGATCTTCCTTTAATAGGTTAAATGTCGAGTTTTTGTAAAAACTCGACATTTTTCATCTGTTGCCCGTACCAATGACCTAATAAAATAAATAATTCACAAAATCAACGGGCGTATTCGATAATGCGGGTTTCGCGTATCATCGTAATACGTATTCTTCCAGGATATCGCAAATCGGTTTCAATCTGTTTTGCGATATTTGAAGCAAGCTGCTTTACCTCACTGTCGGAGATTTTTTCATTATCGACGAGAATACGTAATTCTCTTCCCGCTTGAATTGCATACGCTTTTTGCACGCCGGCAAATCCTTCCGCAATAGCCTCGAGATTTTCAAGACGTTTTACGTAATTGTCCACGGTTTCCCGTCTTGCTCCGGGGCGTGCGGCGGAAATCGCATCCGCAATCTGAACGATAATAGCTTCAATGGTAGTCGGCTCGACATCATTATGGTGAGAAGCTACCGCATTTATAACGCGCGGATCTTCACCCATTTTGCGCGCCATTTCCGCCCCCACTTCCGCATGGTTTTGGTCGCTGTCGTTTTCCGCACCCTTACCGATGTCATGCAACAATGCGGCGCGCTTTGCAAGCTCTCTGTCCGCGCCGACTTCCGCAGCTATTACGGAAGCAAGCATTGCAACTTCTTTCGAGTGATTAAGCACGTTTTGACCGTAGCTTGTGCGGAAATACAAACGCCCCAAGGCGCGAACACCGTCGGTAGACATATTATGTATTCCGAGATCGAATAAAGTGCGCTCGCCTTCTTCATAAATCTTGTTTTGAACTTCGCGCGTAACTTTCTGTACGATTTCTTCGATTCTTGCAGGATGAATGCGACCGTCGGAAATGAGTCTTTCCAAAGATTCTTTTGCAATCTCCTTACGGACGGGATCAAAACAAGAAATGACAACGGCTTCCGGTGTGTCGTCTATAATTACATCGACACCGGTAAGCGTTTCGAGCGTCCTGATGTTCCGCCCTTCACGACCTATAATGCGGCCTTTCATTTCATCGCTTGGAAGCGAAACGGCGGTTACGGTAACATCGCTTGTAGTTTCCGCTGCAATGCGCTGAATTGCGGAAACAAGGATTTCCCTCGCTTTCTTTTCAGCAGAAAGCTGTGCATCCTGTTCAATCTTATTTATAAGCGCAAGCGCGTCATGGCGTGCATCATTTTCAAGACTCTTGATAATTAAATCTTTCGCTTCCTGCGGCGAAAGTCCTGAAATTCTTTCAAGCTCTTTGCGTAATTCAGCTTCCTGTTCATCAAGAACCGCTTCACGCTTTTTCATCGAAGCCGCGCGATCGATAAATTCTTTTTCTTTACGCTCGCATTCGGCAACTTTTTGATCAGCAATCTCTTCTTTTTTGCTTACTCTTGCTTCATAACGCTGGACTTCAGCCCGGCGTTCACGATTTTCTCGCTCCTGTTGGTTGCGTTCACGAATGAGTTCATCTTTTGCATTAAGCAAAATTTCTTTTTTCTGTGCCTCAGCTTCTCTTATAGCGTCCTGCTTTACACGTACAGCCTTCTGTTCTGATGCAGATAATTGAAATCTGGCGTACAGCCAGCGAATAGTCCATCCAAGAACAATTCCCATAACAGGGAGAGCGACGAACAAAATCACGTTCATCTTTCAATTCTCCTCGTAATTCTATAGAATAGTTCAAAATGGATAATAACGTATCAAAATATAATTGTCAAATAGGAGACTCTGCGGGAAAATCCCTTTAAATCGGACTTATGTTTTGAATTCCGCAAGTTTTGCCATTGCTTTTACGGAGGCTTTCGCGTCTTTTTTGATAAGCTCGGAAAAGTCTTCGCTCGGTATGCGTAAAAGAATGCACGGACTTTCGGCGGCAGCGTTTCCTTGCCGCTCCATATTCAAAAGGACTTCAGGCTCTCCGAAAAACATTCCTTTATCGCGATAATTTTGCGTCATGCCGCGTATTTCCGTAATCGAGCCGGAAACGACATAGTAAACGTAATCCGCACCGTCGCCTTCGCCGTACACGCACTCTCCTTCATTGAGATGTAACGTATTTTCGTTTGTCATAAGAGCGGAGGGCAAAATAAAAAGCAGTCGGCGCAGTGAATGATCGATTCGCGGGCTGTCGCGGCGCGGCAATAGATAGAGTTCCGCCAAAAGGAGCGATGGAAAGTACTGGACGGTGTAAATTCCTTGCGCAAAAAATAAAAACAGCGTAAAAAATATATAAACTTCAAAAAGCAAGACGACAAGATTACTTAAAACGCCGTAAATCGTGTTGTAATTTGCACGGTTTAAGAAAAACGAAATGACGGCGATAAAAACATAAAATGAAATTGTGCAAAGTCCCGAAAAAACGACACAAAGTTTAAATGGCGGACGGGAGCCTGTCGCAAATTTATATGCAATCACTGTCAAAATAAAAAGCATAACGTAAAGTGCCGTATTGGTAAGTCGATTTGAAAGTCTGCTGAACAGAACGGGCAAGCCGATATTTTCCGAAATATACGTGAATAATGGAAGAGAAAAAATTTGCCGAGTTGTAAAAGCGGCAAAAAACATAACGGCAGCGACGATGACGGCAATCAACACGCCTGCAAATGTCAAAAGCTGATTTATTATGGGGCGCGGACGTGCAACAGGCTTAAAAATCTGCGCCAACCCCTGCACGATTGATAAAAAAAGTTTCCGCGCCATCCACACGATAAAAAATCCCAGCACGATATTGACAAAAGAAAGGGTCGCCCCGTTGGAAAGCGTGTCGATAAACTTCATCACATCGAATCCGGCACCTAAATCTTCTGCAAGACTTATGATTGTCTGCACCGCAAAAGAAGACACGTGCAGGATATTTATAAAAATCGTAAGAATAAGCAGAATTATCGGCATGAACGAAAATATAAAACCGAACGAACACGCCGACGCACAAGCGTCCAGATTGTTTTTTACATATAGAGATGCCGTAATGTATGCGCCCTGCAAAAATTCAAGCAGGGCGTATTTCTTTTTGTCGGTCATCAAGCGCGGGACGACTTAAAAATCGGCAAGGCGCGGGGCGCGCGGGTACGGAATGACGTCGCGGATGTTCGCCATGCCGGTTATGTAGCGCAAAAGACGTGCAAATCCCAAGCCGAATCCTGAATGCGGCACCGTGCCGAAGCGTCGTAAATCCAAATACCACTGATAGTTGGTCATATCCATTCCGCGCGAACGGCACGCTTCCAGCAGTTTATCGTAATTTTCTTCGCGCTCGCTGCCGCCGGTGATCTCGCCGAGTCCCGGCACCAGCACATCGACTGCGCGGACGGTTTTTCCGTCATCGTTTTGCTTCATGTAAAACGCTTTTACGTCTTTGGGATAATTGTAAACCATTACGGGACTGTTAAAAATCTTTTCCGTCAGATAGCGTTCGTGTTCGGTCTGCAATTCTTTTCCCCACTCAATCGGAAATTCGAATTCTGCATTGTGTTTTTGAAGTTCCGCGACGGCATCCGTGTAGGAAATGCGCTTAAACGGCGTGTTGACGACGTGCTCAAGCTGCGCCTTAATGCCCGGCTGAATGCGTTTTTCAAAGAAATCCATATCCTCCGTACATTTGGTGAGCGCCCAATTCAACAGATATTTGATGAATTCCTCTTCCAAATCCATATCGTCGTTTAAGTCGAAAAATGCCATTTCCGGTTCGCACATCCAAAACTCGCTCAAATGGCGCGGCGTATTGGAGTTTTCCGCGCGGAACGTGGGGCCGAACGTATACACGCGGCTGAGCGCGGTGGCAAGCGTTTCCGCTTCAAGCTGCCCGCTGACGGTAAGGCTCGCCTTTTTTCCGAAAAAATCCTTGCTGTAATCGACTAAAGATGCCGCTTTTTCAGGTGCCATACCCTTTGCGCCCGCCTTTACACCGAGTTCGGCGATTTTTTCAAGCGAAAGCGTCGTAACTTGGAACATTTCGCCCGCGCCTTCGGCATCGGAGCAGGTAATTTCAGGCGCGTTGACGTAGACAAAACCGTGCTCTTGGAAAAACGTGTGAATGGCAATCGCCATTTGGCTTCTCATGCGGAACACCGCGCCGAACGTATTGGTGCGCGCGCGCAGGTGCGCGTTTTCGCGGAGATATTCCATCGACATATTTTTTTTCTGGAGCGGATAAGACTCCTGCGGGCATTCGCCAAGCACGGTCAACTTTTGCAAAACAACTTCAACCGCTTGCCCGCTTCCTAACGACTTTACGAGTTTCCCTTCCGCGCGGACGGAAGCCCCGGTCAACGCGGTTTTAAGCGCGTCTTCTATCATGGAAATATCCGCGCCGCCGTCGGGATTTGAACGGTCAAATGTCAACTGAATGGACGCCATGCAGCTTCCGTCATTCACCTGCACGAAGACAAGATTTTTGGAATCGCGCTTTGTGCGCACCCATCCGCACACCGTAACCGCCCGTCCGTCCGGCTCAAAAGTCAAAATATTTTTAATAAGTTCAGGTCTCATACACGCATTTTAGTTGTTTGCGAGAGATTCTGCAATGCAGGGGCTGGCGGTGAAATCAAACTTGAAAGATATAATTTGGTTTACCGCCAGCCCTCAGTTTGCTTATCGCAAACTGACTAGTGGGGTATGTGCATTAAAGAAAGGCGAGATAAACAATGCCTGACAGATTTAATTCGGATGCCCGCCCGCTCAACTTTACCTTTAGGCAAACTTGCTGGAAGATTTTATATGCAACAAAGGCTGTGAAATCTTCCTTAAAAAATATAATTTGATTTACCGACAGCATGATAGTCTCTCTTACCTTTCCTTGAAAACGGAAACTATATCCAATATAATATCCCTTAATAATTGAGGTTTGTATGATTAAAGAATTCTTGCAGTATGATGTTGTACGCAATGATGCGTTAAAGCTCGCATATAAGATGTTTAACGAAGACGGTTTTGTGCCGGATGTCATTTACTGTTCTTTGAGAGGCGGAGCTTATATGGCAAATGTCATAAGCGAATTCTATAAACTTGTGAATACCGGTCATCATCCCGTTCTTTATGCTGCGGTAGTTGCCCGCTCGTATTCAGGGGTACGTGAATCAAGTCCGCGTGTTTATGTTGACGGATGGACGTATCCGCCTGCGAACCTGCGTCCGGGCGACAGAATCATGCTTGTAGATGATATTTTTGATACCGGAAATACGATAAATGCACTTGTAAATGTTCTTTTGCAGGATTACGGCGTTCCGCGCGAAAACATAAAAGTTGTCGTGCACGATTATAAATGTTTTACATACAAAAAAATGCAGCCCATTCAACCTGATTACTGGTGCAGGCGTTTTACAATCACATCTCCTGAAGAAGATTTGTGGATTCACTATATGAGCCATGAACTTGTAGGTCTTTCGAACACGGAGCTTGAAGAAAATTATTACAAGCAGGATCCCGAATTAAAAAAGATTTTTACAGACATAATGGGAAATAAATGAAAAAAACTGCCGGATTTGTAAAAATAATTTTCTTTTCCGTTTTTTTTGCCGCAACGGCTACGGTTTACGCACAGGAAATCATAAATCCTGCGGAAGGAACATGGGCAAACCGGCAAGTCTTGGTACTTGATACGGGTAATGGATACAATGCGTATTATTCGCTTAACGGCGATGATCCGGAATCTTCCGGTCTTGCTTACGACGGACCCGTTGCACTTGATGTTTCCGGAAGCGTAAAACTTTCCGTCGTTTTCGTAAGTTCTGCCGGAAAAAAAATCCGCAAAGATATTGCATTTTCCGTTGAAGATTCGCCATTACCCGCTTCTCTTGACGCCGCCGATTTTATCCGTAAGTTTCCGAACGGGCTGATAAATTATGTTGCGGGTACGGAGCTTGAAATTCCTTCTTCGCTGGATTACGGCTTCGGCAAAGATTTTGACACTTTTGAAGTAGGCAGACCTATTTCCGTTCCCTCCGATACGGTTTTAAGCGGCTATATCCCCGTTATGTTCCGCGCGGAGGGCAAAAATTGGGGTTTTGTATTGCAGATTATTCCTTCTGCAAGCGGATTATACAGCCGCAAAGACGTCCCGTTTGAAATAAAAGACTGGGAGATAATCGTATTTACCGACAATAAAATGATTTATAAAATCGATGAGGCTTGGTGGAGTCTCCCCGATGTGCCGATAAAGATTGACCGTTCCGAAGACCATATAATCTCATGGCAGAGAATCGACTATTCGCCGGAAAATCCCGTAAAATCTTTTGTGCTGCCTAAGAAACCGGAACTTAGCATAAAAAACGAAGCGGGCGGAGCCGTAACCGTTTCTGCGGAAAGCGAAAGCGGATATAAAATTGCCGTTTTGGACGACTCCGGGCAGGCGGCGGAACTTTACGATTCGATAAGAATCGACACTTTTCCGGGAGATTCCATAAGCGGAACGGCAACTGCAGGGATTTTTTACGATTCCGTTTATCAAGGAAAACTGACTTTTGCTTATAACGTGAACCGCAAAAATCCGCCTGCTCCGGAATTTATTTCTTCCGCGCAAAACGGCTTTTCCCGTAAAAAAGTCGATTTGTCCGTCAAAAACAAAAATGACGACGATATTTTTGCAGCCGTATTGGGACCTGTAATAATAGACGAAGAAAATTTCTACGATGCCGATTCGATATTGTTTGATTTGAACAATATCGAATACAAAAAACTTCCCGGCAAGGTATTGAATCTCAATCCCGGAGAGGAGCGCGGGTGCGCGTATAAAGTTTTGGCGTTTGCGCAGGACTCAAACGGCAATAAAAGCCGTATTTCCGAATATAAAGTTGTCATCGATTCCTGCAATTATTACATCGACGGAACTTCGACCGATGAAAATACTTTTGCCGACGGTACGAAAAATCACCCTTATCGGGATTTTAAATCTCTGCTTCCGTTTATGGAGCAAAGCCGTTTTTTACGGATACGGATAAAAGGAAAAATCAATATGCCGGACGGCAAAATTTTACTTTCCTCAAATTGCCGTATCGACGGCTCGGAAGACTCGGAACTTGTTTTTCTTCCGAATTCTTCCATTATTCTGCGAAATGCGAGCCTTGCCGTGTATGATATTATCATTTCAAAAAAATCCGCAAATTCAGGGCTGCAGGAAGAATCGAAAGACAATGTTTTCCAAGTGGAACACGGTGTTTTGGATTTGGCAAATGTTGAATTGTCTGCGATTTTTGACCGAAACGGAACCGTAATCGATGCGGAAACTTCTGCAATAACTTTGCGTAAAAGCGGAATAACTTCCAGTGCGCTCTCCTATTCCTGCGCAATTGCTTCAGTCAATTCAAAAATCAGCGTTATAAACTCAAGAGTTACGACAGTTGCAGGAACTGCCGTCAATTTTTCGGCGCAGGGCGGAGTATTCGAGCTGCGTTCAAGCAGCTGCGGAATAACAGGAAATATCGGACGTTCCGCAGAATTGTTCGATACGCACAGCAGCATAACGAATAACACATTCAGCGCAGATTTAAAAAAGCCCCGCGGTTCGGAAGAAGCTGTCTATACCGATAAAAAGAATCTTACCGTCGAATACACAGGCAATACATCAACAGGATTCTAATATGAAGCTTTTTTGCGGACTTGATGAAGCGGGTCGAGGGCCTTTAGCAGGACCCGTTACCGCCGCCGCTGTTATACTTCCGCCCGATTTTCCCACACAAATTTTAAACGATTCAAAAAAGCTCTCCGAAAAAAAGCGTATTTTTGCGGAAGCGGCTATAAAAGAATCTGCCTGCTGGGGCATAGGCTTTGCAAGCCATACGGAAATTGATGAAATCAATATTTTGCAAGCATCTTTACTTGCAATGAAACGCGCCTTTGAAGAAATGCAACCGAAACTTTCCGATTGGTGCAAACTGAATCAACTTTGCGAATGTGATGTTTCGGCTATGGCGGACGGCACATTCAAGCCCGATATTTTATGCGCGGAGATTTTATGCGAGCCGAAAGCAGATGCAAAATATCCTGCGGTTATGGCGGCAAGTATTCTTGCAAAGAATGCGCGGGACAGATTTATGGCGAAAATGGATAAATTGTATCCCGAATACGGTTATGCCAAACACAAAGGCTACCCGACGGCAGCGCATATACAAATATGCCGCCGCATAGGTGCTTCTCCGATTCAACGCCGCTCGTTTAAATATTAGGCTTAATTTCGAGTTTTACAAACTCAAAGCTTATATTTTTCTAAGGCAAGCCTTAAACCATTTCTTTCAAGGGAGTGGCGGACAGTTAAATTGCTTCTATGGATTTAGCTTATTTTCTGTCCGCTTCAAGTTTCGAAAATTCGAAACTTGTGCAACCGG
>CAUUVZ010000012.1:0-44406 GCA_963548875.1 uncultured Treponema sp.
CAGAAAATAAGCTAACTCCGTAAAAGCAATTTAACTGTCCGCCACTCCCTTGAAAAAAAAGGTTTAAGGCTTGCCTTAGAAGAATGATTTCTTGAGTTTATAAAACTTGACATTCGACCTAGTATTTATTTTCTGATGGAATAATAATATCTTGCCCACTCTTTATCGTCTATCAGGATGTGATTAAAAAGCCAGTCTCTAAGAAAACGCACAAAAGAATTCGGAACTAACTGCTTTCCGTTAGTGTATGCGCTTACTGAGCTGAGCATTTCTTTTATAAATCCTTCATGAGTCTGCTTGTGCTCTTTTAGATTCGGATATTTGATCGCTTCCATTATTTTTTCTTCATCTTTAAAATGCACCATCACATAGTCGACAAGCTCTTTCATAACATCTTTGAATTTTTGATCCAGTTCCCACTTTTCTCCAAGACAGGCATCATACAAATCATTCATCAAATCGACTAAATGTCTGTGCTGCTTATCGACAGCTTCGATTCCTACATCATATTTTGAATCCCATTCAATAAATTTTGCCATATTTCCTCCGTAATTTAAGACCGCAATAAAAGCGGAGCAAAAAAATCATTTCCGGCGTAAAACCGGTTTACCGTAAATCGACTTAAATTATAACAACTTTTTATAATCTTATTTTATACAAAAAAAACAAGTTTGTCAGCAGTCAGTAGATTGTAAAAAAAAAGCTTTAAAGACGGCTTTAGCGCACTTGTTGCGGGCACTAACGGCGTAATATTAAAGTTTCCGTATAAACGAAAAAATATCTTGTCTTTGTAAATTATCTTAAAAGCTAGCGTGCAAGCAGACAGGTACACCATGCTTCTATTGCATTTCCTTTACCAACGCTGTCCATTTTTTCGCCGGTTTTTGCTTTTACGAATATTTGGTCGGAATCCGCTTCAAGAATATCTGTAATTGAATTGATTACAGCTTCACGGAACGGGAGCAGTTTGGGCTGCTCAAGTTTTATTATGCAGTCAAGATTTATCAGTTTCCAACCTTTAACACGAACCTGATTCCATACTTTTTTAAGAAGCTCTCCGGATTTTGCGTCTTTCCATTTATCGTCGGTATCAGGAAAGATGCTTCCGATGTCTCCTAACCCGCTTGCTCCTAAAAGAGCATCTGTTATGGCGTGAAGAAGAACGTCTCCGTCTGAATGTCCGTCCTCTCCCTTGCTATAAGGAATTTCTATTCCTCCTATTACAAGACTGCGTTCTTTTACGAGTTTATGAATATCGTAACCGATTCCCGTTCTTAAATTCGATATTTTTTCGATCGTCATAGAATTATCATAATCCGATTTGTATGTAATTTTTCCGTTTGAAGGATCGCCTTCTACGGTTTTTACCTGCCCAACGTATTTTCCCCATATTTCGGTGTCGTCGGTGCATTGTAAATTATCTTTTTCCGCTTTGCGGTGTGCTTCAAGCAGTTCTGAAAAAACAAACCCCTGAGGCGTTTGAATTGCACTCACGGACGAACGATTTAAATGTTCGGAAATAAAACCGTGAATGTCGATTAGCTTTTGTGTGTCGACAGGCTGAAATCCCGGCGCGGCGGCTCCGAATTCCTCTGCGGCATAAAGCGTATCGGAAATTATCTGCTTTGAAACAAAAGGACGTGCACCGTCATGGATAAGAACGTAATCGGGACAAGGATTTAATTGGGAAAGAGTTTCAAGCGCATTATGCACGCTTTCCTGTCTGGTTTTTCCGCCTTCCACAAAAAACGGTTCTGTGGATTTTAGAAGCATTTTTATTTCCGGATCGCTGAAAAGAGCGTTCTGCGCGCCTGCAACATTATATTTCGGAACTGTAATAACAAGACTGTAAATATTTATTGTTTTTAAGAACTTTTTTACGGCTTCAGAAAGAACGGTACCGCCGCCAAGAGTAAGATACTCTTTCTTGTCGCCGCCCATTCTTTTGGAAGAACCTGCTGCAGTAACAACAAGTGCTATGCGCTCCGATTTATCAGAAGTCATCACCGTCGTCCATGTCGTTATCATCATCTTTTAAATCCGAAGAATCGCCTGCATCATCGCTTTCGTTGTCGTCATCTGTTGAATCGGATTTTTCGTCGTCCAGAGCACCCATAAGATCGTCGTCTTCATCTTCCTCTTCTTCAATAATATGCTTGACTTTGGGTGCCGCTCCCGGCGGTTCAAGTTTTATATGGATTGTCTGTTCAATTTCTTTTTCAGTTTTACCCATAGCAAACGCAGCTTCATCTTCCAAGAGTTTCTTTGCAGAATCATAGAGTTTCCTTTCAAGAATCGGCAGTTCTTTTACTTTACTTCGGTTATAAAGACACCGCACAATCGCAGCAATATCTGCAATACTTCCTTTTTTTAGCAAATCAAGATTCATCTGATAACGCAATTTCCAATCGGAAGTGATAGGTTCAAATTCATCGGAGAGCAAATCAAGAGCTGCTTGAGCTTCTTCGGCAGAAACAATAGCACGTATTCCAAGTTCTTCCGCACGCTCTACCGGTACCATAACAACCATATCCGAAGCTTCGATGTAAATCTTATAGTAGAGCATATTTTCGCCGCGGAATACTTTTTCGAATATCTCAGTAATTTTTCCCACACCTTGACTGGGATAAACGATTTTTTGTTCAATTTGGAATTTTGTTTCAATCATATTGTGCAGAATATAACATAAAAATATCCTAAAATCAAACGGACGAATCTTCTACCTGAAGCGGCGGAAAATTCGTCCGTGCAAAATGCAGCATGAATCAGCCTAAAAAGCCGATTATCGTAAGTTTATTTTGAAAAAGGTATGGCTCCTACAGGTATTTCAACTTTTACAACCCCTTCCGAATGCGGAGCAACCTGATACGGTTCAAAATAAACCGTAAGCAGATTTCCGTCAAAAGTAAAATTGCGGAAATTATCGGCAGATGCGGAAGCACCGGCTTTTATCAATTCCGCATCACCTTTCGGATAAGAAGCAAGCAGTTTTTCAGTGCAGATTGCAGAAATTTCCTCAATAGAAAGTCCTGTTGCTTCCGCAGCGGAAAGAATTTCTTTATCGCGTGGACTGTAAGTTACGGATTTAAGTTTTGTTTCGCCGTTAGCTCCGCCGGAATAAGTGTAAATCGTAAACAGAACGCTTATAAATTCATCATTTGCTATGACAGGAGAAGAAGTAACGCCGTAATAAAACGGCATAATCATATTTGCAGTTTTTAATCCGTTTAAAAATTCTTCGTATCCGTCAAATACAGATTTTTCTATTTTGGCGTTTAAATCTTTTTTGCCGGCAAATACGGGATATTGAATTTCAGCTTCAATGTTATCCGTATTTTTCTGAGCTTCATTCATTGTGAAAATCGGCTTTGTAACCAGTCCGTTTTTCCCTTTAGCGCACAAAGGTGCAGCAAAAAACAAAGAAACCAACAGTGATACATAAAATAATTTTTTCATATTTTTCCTCACAAATAAATTTTTCTAAAATCCGGTAGATTTTTAGAGATGCCGTATATTAACGATTTTTTATAAAAGCCGCTACAGCTTCACCGAAAATCAAATCAACGGAACCTTCCCGCTGAACTTTTATAAGTCGACATTCAATCCAGCCGCTTAAAAGATTTGCAGGAATCATAACATCGATCTTGTCGGCTTTAATGCCTTCTATATTGAACATATTAAACTTGTCGGCAGTCGGAGAAGATATGGAACCGCATGACTTTATCCATTCAGCGTTATCTTCCCCGTCTTTAGGCAGACATAAAGCAAATTCTTCGTTGCTGCGGATATTCAAATCCGCTTGATGAGCAGGATCCGAGCTGACAATAATTTTCGTAACCGGCTCGTAATCCATCGGCATAAACCATCCGTATGGTGTAAGATTGTAAAGACCTTTTCCTTTTGTTGCCAAAACGGCAGTTTCATGCCCTGAAAGCATTTTATACGCTTCAACTAAATCGACTTTTTCAAAACCGTCCATATTACCTCCGGGTATTTTTATGAGATTCAAAACATAATTCGGCATAACAACGTAAGCGTAAATATGTTTACGTGGAATGTGCCGATTTTCCATCTACTCTATACCGATAACTTTGTAATCCGCCGCTTCGACGGCAGATTTAAGCGTTTCGTCGGGAACGTCTTTGTTCAGCGTGAGGTACGCGGTGCCTGCTTTACTGCTCGGAACTGCGCTTTCAACACCGTCGATACTTTCGAGTGCTTTTTTTACGTTCATCTCGCAGTGCGAACACATCATGCCTTCGATTTTAAGCATTTTAGTCATAGGATTACCTTCCTTATTGATAAGATTATTTTCAAAACTTTCTTCGCTTTGTTTTTTATTTTGACTTTTCGATTGATTTTCCGCAAGCGTAAAATCGACGGCGGGTTTGCGTTTTATATCGTGCTTTCCGTTTTTTATGTCGAGCAGGTTCAAGCGGAGCGCGTTTGTAACCACGCAAAAACTTGAAAGACTCATGGCAGCCGCGCCGAACATCGGGTTCATCGACCAGCCGAACAGGTGAATATACGCGCCTGCCGCAAGCGGAATGCCGATTACGTTGTAAAAGAACGCCCAAAACAGATTTTCATAGATATTGCGGAGCGCAAAACGGCTTAAACTTATCGCGGAAGGAACATCGCTTAATCGGCTGTTCATCAAAATGATTCCGCCCGCGTCAACAGCAATATCCGTACCCGTGCCGATTGCAATTCCCGCATCGGCGGCGGTCAGTGCCGGAGCATCGTTTATACCGTCCCCGACCATCGCAACTTTTCCGAAGCGTTTGAGCCGCTTGACAGCGTCCGCCTTTCCGTCCGGCATAAGTTCGGCAATTACTTCATCAACGCCGACTGTTTTTCCGACTGCGTCGGCGGTGCGCTTATTATCCCCTGTAAGCATAACGACCTTTATTCCCATGCTTTTAAGCCGTTTGACTGCTTCCTTGCTGTCATCTTTTATTGTGTCTGCAGCGGCAATAATGCCGAGCGGAGACGTCCCGCGCAAAAACAAAAGCGGCGTTTTTCCTTCGGCTGACAAGTTATCCGCCGCATTCTGCATTTCATCCGTTACGCGCGCTTTTTCCGCAATAAAACGCAGACTTCCTCCGGAAAGTTCCGTCCCGTCCAGAATAGCCGTAACGCCAGAACCCGCGTGCGCTTTAAAATCCTGTACAGCCTGAGCCGTAAGTCCTTCGCTTTGCGCTTTTTTTACGACGGCTTTTGCAAGCGGGTGTTCGCTTTTTACTTCAAGCGCATAGGCTGACTGTAAAAGCACCGTCTCCGAAACGCCGGGCGCGGCAATTATATCGGTTACGGCAGGATTTCCGCTCGTGATTGTGCCGGTTTTGTCGAGTGCGACGATATTCACCCTGCCGGCACTTTCAATCGCCTCCGATGTCTTAAATAAAATCCCGTTTTTTGCGCCGACGCCTCCTGCAACCATAATCGCGACGGGAGTTGCAAGACCGAGTGCACACGGACAGCTGATAACAAGAACGGAAATCCCTCGCGCAAGCGCAAATGAAACGCTTGCCCCTGCCAAAAGCCATGCCGCAGCCGCCGCAGCCGCAATCAAAATCACAAAGGGAACGAAAACGCCGCTTACCTTGTCCGCAATTTTTGCAACGGGCGCTTTCGTAGCGGCGGCATCACCGACCAATTCAATGATTTTTGAAAGAGAAGTATCTTTGCCCACTCGGACGGCGCGGCATTTGATAAAACCGCTCAAATTTATCGTTGCGGCGTTTACCGCGCTTCCGGCATTTTTATCGACGGGAAGACTTTCGCCTGTTAGGGACGACTCGTCAACGGCAGTTGAACCTTCAATAACGATTCCGTCCGCCGCAATGCTTTCTCCCGGCCGCACAACAAAAACGTCGCCCGCGCTCAATTCTTCTATAGGAATGACGACTTCCGCACCGTCCCGTTCGACACAGGCGGTCTTGGGTGCAAGCCGGATAAGACTTTTGAGCGCAGTCGTCGTTTTGCCTTTCGCTTTTGCTTCAAGCAGTTTTCCGACCGTGATGAGTGTTACAATCATCGCCGCAGACTCAAAATAAAAATCGCTTATGTTGGAAAGGGCTGCGGAATCTCCCGTCATCAAAAAAAGAACGATGACGCTCCATATAAACGACGCTCCGGAGCCGAGCGCTACAAGAGAGTCCATGTTGGGCGCACGATGAAAAAGACTTTTGAATCCGGATATAAAAAACTTTTGATTGATTATCATGACGGACGCGGCAAGTAAAAGCTGCAAAAGTCCCTGCGCAAGGTGATTCCCGCGTAAAAACGGCGGCAGCGGAAAGGCGAACATCATGTGTCCCATAGAAACGTACATCAAAACCGCGAGAAATCCGAGCGACGTTACAAGTCTCTTGGTCAAAACCGCAATTTCTTTGTTTTCAAGAGACGAATTTAAATCTTCTTGAGCGCGTGCATTTCCGCCGGTGCCTACGCTTTCTTTTGCTCCGTATCCCGCATTTTCGACCGCTTTCAATATCGCTTCGGGACTTACGTCGCCTTCAACGCCCATAGAGTTAGTCAAAAGATTGACCGAGCAGCTCGTTACACCGTCAAGTTTTTTTACCGCGCTTTCAACTCTCGCACTGCACGCCGCACAACTCATTCCGCTTATATCATACTTTTTCATACCGCCCCTAACACCGCAGCAAACCGCCGCATGATTTTAAATATACGAATGCACGACCGCATGAGCAAGGGAAAAGGTCGGACGGCGGAGAACGGCAAGGCGGAAAAAACGCTCTCTGAACGCTAAAGACGGATTTCCGATCTGCCCTACCTCATATGTTTACCCGACATGACAAACGCATAGTTCTTTACAAGTTTGTTAAGTTTGATATCACTATATACCCGCAAATAAGTATTCGAGCTAATAGTAAAAATTCTTTTTTGTTTGCGGGACGGTAAAAACATCGACATCAAAAGCGTGCGATAAAACATCCGCGCTTATTGCATCCGCTCTTCCGTCATATAAAATAATTCCACCGGAAAGAACGAGCAGCCTATCGCAACTGCGAACTGCAAGATTTATATCATGTACGGCGATTAAAACCGCACCGCCGTCGTTTTTTAGCTTATTTGCCAAGTAAAAAAAATCTCTTTGATATTTTATATCGAGCTCGGAATTCGGCTCGTCGAACAAAAAAAGTTTTGCTCTCTTCATTATTGCCCGTGCAAAAACACATCGCTGCATTTCACCGCCCGACAATTCGCTTATCGGTTTGGTTTTAAAAGCAGTCAATTTACATTCCTCAAGAACTTTATCCGAATTTTCATAGTCTTCCGGCTTGTACATTCCAAAATTTCTAAAAGGACGACAACCTTCCATAACAAAATCTTCAACGATGTAGTAATCGGGAAGAGTAATTTTCTTTTGCGGAATATACGAAACGATTTTTGCCCGCTCTTTTAAAGTCAACACTTTGGCATTCACGTTATTTATAAAAACATCTCCACGATATCCTTTAATAAAACCTGCAAGAATATTCAGCAAAGTTGACTTTCCGGAACCGTTTTTTCCGATAATTCCTATTATTTCGTTTCCTGCGGCGGAAAAAGAAATACCGGATAAAACAGGCTTCTCTTTTTTGTATGAAAAATGCAAATCTTTTACGCTGCAAATTGAATTCATTATCGTTTTCCTTTCATGATGAACAAAAGCACAAGCAGCGTAGGAATGCCTAAAAAAGACGTAACGGAACCGACCGGAATCACTTCGGGATATAAAATCGATTTTGAAATGATGTCGGAAACAACTAAAAACAAACTGCCGATTATTGCGGAAGAAAGAATCAATTCTTTCGGAGAATTGAGCCTTAAAAGACGAGCTATGTGTGGAGAAACAAGTCCGATAAATCCGATTATCCCTACAACGGCGACTGGAAATGCCGCAAGAACCGAACAAATCAGCAAGAATAAAATACGCTCAGCATTTACATTAACACCATGCATGATTGCGGTGCGCTCTCCTTGCCGGATCAAACCGAAATCTTTTGCGTAAAGCAAAGAAATACCGAGAGAGACAAAAAGTATGATCGATAAAACGCAGGAATCAGTCAACTTTGCGCCGGACAAAGAACCGACCGTCCAAAACGCAATTTGATAGACTGCATCCGGCGGGGCATAGTATTTAATTAGGGTGTTTGCCGATGCAAAAAAGAAATTGACAGCCATTCCTATGAGAATTATGTTACGTTGCGAAATTCCCGCCACAGAGAGAATTAAAAGCAATAACGCAATCGACGCAAGCGCAAAAATAAATGCGGAAAGCCCCGCTCCGAACAGAACGGTACTGCCTCTTAGACCGATTATGATTGCTACACTTGCTCCGAACGCGGAAGCGGACGAAATTCCCAGTGTAAAGGGAGACGCCAGAGCGTTGCTGAGAATTATCTGCATTAGAGCACCAGCCAATCCGAGACAACCTCCCGCAGTAATCGCAATAAGAACTTGCGGCAGACGGATTTTTAATACTACGTGCAGCAATTTATTTGTTTGTATAGCCGGATTTAAAATCTTAGGAAAAAATATAACGGATGCCGCAGCCGCAAAAATCATAAATGCCGCCAAAGCCCCTATTTTAAAGTAATGACTTTTTCCAATCTTCATAATAATTTTTTATTCCGTATGCGGCTTCAAAAATCGAATCAACGGCTGATTCGTATTCTTTTTCGGTGATGATGGACGGATAAGCAAGGTGTGCGTAATAATAGGCTTCCGCAATAACAAAAACATAATCTTTCGGTAAACCGTATGAATGTGTAAGATAAATTTTTCCTTGCTTTACGGCATCAATAAATAAAAAATTCGGATCTTCGGAAATCAAATCTTTCGTAATGCCCGATTCGGAGACAGGGTAGTCAAGAAAAACAAAATCCGGCGTTAAATTAAGTATTTCCTCTTTCGAAAGTTCAGCTCTTCCCCATTCATCGGCTTTTTGAGCATGAGCGGCAGCGTTTGCGATACCCGCCAAATCCAGAGACTGAGAACTTTTCTGCGTCCTATAAAGATTATTTCTTGAATTTTGAAGTACTATATATGCCGATTTTCTCTCGCTCTCGGGGATTGTGTTTAATTTCCTCTCCAGATTCTCTTTATGCTTTTCGAGCAATCGAACTAAAGAGACGGCTTTCTCGTTCTTGCCCAAAAGTTTTCCGATAACCGCATACAAATTAAAATCGTAGCCGCTCAATGATTTTACACAGGCAACTGGAATACCGACCTTTTCTTCAAGAGTATTTGCAGAATCTTTATCGCCTTTAAACAAAATCAAATCGGGTGCAAGAGAAATAATATATTCGTAATTGGGAGAATTTGTTTTGCCTACGTCCGGCAAATCGGATGATTCGGGATTCGTCTTCGACAAAATCGAAAGCCCTAAAAATCCTTTTGTTTTTGAATCAAGCGCGATGACATTTTCAAATCCGCCGAGCTGTTTTACAATCACAAATGCGTTATCCGCCATTACTACAAGTTTTTCTGCAGGCTTTTCAAGTTTTACTGTACGCTCCGCATAGTCGGTAATTTCTATGAAAGCTTTTTTTGCTTCAAAGTCTTTTTTTGTACAGCCAAAATACAGAAGCGGCACAAAGCAAAAAACGGCGATAATTTTATTTTTCATTTTGATAACTCCCTTAAAAAATTTAAAAATCAAGCAGAATTTATTAACAATCTTTTTAATAAAAGAAAATAACACCTGACCGTAAAAGATTTTCCGCAAAACATTCGGATTTGCGGATAATTTTTTGTATTATGCGGCTAATCTGCACGCTTTATTGCAAGTAAAACAAACATCTTGAAAAACTTTCGTTTTTCAAGATGTCCGAATCTTTATCTGCTCTATCTGATTTTACGCAAAAAGGCGTCTTTGTATCCATAAGATTTGAATCTGTTCATAACCGTTCCGTATTCGTCCACACTTAAAGGACCGATTAAAACCTGCCGTGCCGCGCCGCCTGCAAGCGGAACAAGCGTTATAGGGTATTTTCCGTAATATTTATCGAATATCGACTTAATATTTGCGGAATCTTTAAGCACGGCAATCTGAACGTAATACTTGCCGCTTTCAAGTTCTTTGAGACTTGCAACCGTGTTTTCGGCAAAATCATACATATCGTTTGCCTTGACGGATTTGTCGCTTTCCGCAACAACATTTTTTTCGTTTTCAGTATATTCGGCAATTTCCGTATCGGCGTCTATTTTTACCTCTTCAGGCGGATTCGGATTTGTCGGAACAAGTACGATAGGATCGTATTCTTCGGTATAATTTTCTTCCGGCTTTTCGACAATTTCCGGTGCGGCGGTTTCTGTAACGGCTTCTTCCGCAGGCGTTTCAATCTCCGAAAGTTCGGTATCGTCTTTTAAAGGCTCCGGAGCAATATTTTCGGAAAGACTATCCGCATACACTTTTTCAGGCGTTTCCGTCGCTACCGAATCTTCTTCAAAAGGAGCCGGAATCATCTCTTCCGCCGCTTCTTGAGACTCTATTTTGTCTTCCGCAATAATTTTATCGTCTTTATCGTTATCAAGCGCGCCCGGCTCGTCCTCATCAATTTTTTCGGAGGCAATCGGCTCTTCGTATTTTGACTCGGGAACGCTTTCCGCAATTTTTTCCGAATCATCTTGATTTTCGGACGGATTCGGCTCGTTTTCTTCGATATCGGAAAGTTCTCCGCCGTCAACTTTTTCGCTTATGTCTTCCGGTGTTTCTTGAACAAGATAATCGTCTACACGCTCGTTATCTTCTTCGGAATCCGCGAGAACATCGTCTGAAGGTTCGGAGATTTTTTCTTCGTCGATTCTCTCTTCGTCAATCTTTTCTTCGCCGATATTATTTTCACTAACCGCTTCTTCACTAACGGCTTCTTCATTGAGCTTTTCTTCAACTTCTTCGTTTTCCGGCTCTGAAATATTATCCGCTATCGGCTCGGAAATATCCGCATTTTCTTCGGGAATTTCAGTATTCTCTTCCGCGACATCCGATTTTTCTTCGGGAATCTCAATCTTCTCTTCCGCGACATCCGCATTTTCTTCGAGAACCCCGTCATTTTCGGCAGGAATCTCCTCGGCTTCCACAGATTCTTCGGCTTTTTCCGTTTCCGCTATCACATCGCCGGAATTATCTTCGACCTCTACAGATTCGTCGGCTTCGGTAACGACGCTTTCATCCGTATCCGCATCTGCAGATTCTTCTGCAGGCTCCCGGTTTTCTTCGACATTTGCGCCCTCACCTATTATTGCGGTTCCGGCAACGGCTTCGTCCAACTGCCCCGAACGCTTTGTGATTTTTACAACACTGTTAGAACCTTTTTCTACGCCCAAAAGCCCTGCAGCTTCCGGAGAAAGAAGAATTGCAACACCTTCCGACGGGTCGATAGCTCCTATTACAAGAATTTCAACCGTACTTTTATTTGTAAGATTGGTAACGCTTATACTGTCTCCGGGAAGATAACCTACCGTTTTCGCAAATATGCCTTTCGGCAAAACACCGTCATCGGCAACAACTGCCCTGCCATCCAAAGAGGGGCTAAACGATGTAAACAATGCGCCGCAAAAAAATAACGCAGCTATAACAGCAAAATTCTTTTTCATATTCCCGTCCTTACGTATTTGCTCTCAATATTTTTTGTATATGTAATACAAACTCCTGTGCCGATTTTCTCATATTCGACTCGGAGTCCTTTGCGACAGTCTTTTTTA
The DNA here is from genome assembly GCA_963548875.1 of uncultured Treponema sp. GTDB lineage: Bacteria > Spirochaetota > Spirochaetia > Treponematales > Treponemataceae > Treponema_D. Next base: position 11,719 of record CAUUVZ010000012.1, read on the forward strand.
TGCTGCGGCGCCCGTCATCAATGATACGCCCGCTTTTTACTTCGCCCATTTTCCATGAAATTGCATAAATACTGCCGAGTTCAGGATCTTCTCCGTTGGAAATTGCCTGTTTATCAAAATAAATATGAAGTGCTAAAAAATTATCGAAAGAACTTTCGGCAGCTTCATTTATTCCGGCTTTGAAAATCTTATCATCGTCGGCTTCGGACTCGGACGGAACTGCAGGAATATTGGACACGATATATCCGGCTTCAAAAAAGGCGTTCATAATTTCGTCTTCCATTCTTAAAGAAGATTCGCAAACGTCTTTAAGAATGCTGCAGTGCTGAATTATTTGAAAAGTCAAACTTACTGCATGAATTGAAAATAAAGAAAAAAATAAAAAAGCACTTAAAAACAACCTTTTCCCCATAAAAACCCCGTTTGTCTCGAGTAAACAGACAAAATCCGTCCTTTTCTCTTTAAATAACATCGGTTTTTATAAAAAAGAGTTTAGTGATTTTACAAATTGCATTTTTGCCCCGCAGCACTTTTTCCGTTCCGTTTCGGGTGAATATTTTCACATTTACTTTTTGCATTCCGTATATTAAAATACTGTTATGAAATTCAAACGAAGCAGCGGTATATTAATGCACCCGACATCTTTTGCGGGTACACCTGGTATTGGAACTCTCGGTCAGGCAGCATTCGATTTTGTTGACTGGCTCGAAGAAGCTCATCAGACATTGTGGCAGATTTTGCCGATCGGACCTACGGGCTATGGAGATTCCCCGTATGCATCTTTTTCTACGTTTGCCGGAAATCCTCTGATGATTGATCTTGATACGTTGGTCAAAAACGGATGGGCAGACAAAAACGATATAGTTCCGCCGGATTATATAAAAAACGAAGGAGCCGTCGACTACGGTTCGGTAGTATGGTGGAAAATGCCCGTGCTTTCAAAATGCGCGGCATTCTTTCTTAAAAACGCCGCAAAAAAGGACAGAGATGCTTACGAAGCGTTCAAAAACGATAACTCGGTGTGGCTCAATAACTATGCGGATTTTACAAGCATAAAACAGCACTATGATGCACAAGCCGCAAAACAAGGAATAAGCGGACTTGCCCAGATGTGGAACGCATTCTGGCCTGAAGAGCTTGCTTCGTGCAATCCTTCCGCCGTATCAAAGTGGGATTCCGAACATACGGAAAATATTGAAGAAATAAAAGTCATTCAATTCTTCTTTTCGACACAATGGTTTGCGCTGAAATCTTATGCAAACAAAAAAGGAATTTCCCTTATCGGCGATATTCCGATTTTCGTTGCTCCCGACTCTGCAGATGTTTGGGCTGATCAAAAATTCTTCCAGCTGAATAAAAAAGGGATTCCGCTAAATGTTGCGGGTGTTCCGCCGGATTATTTCAGTGCAACCGGTCAGTTATGGGGAAACCCGCTTTACGACTGGGAAGCACTTAAAAAGGACAATTATTCGTGGTGGGTAAAGCGTATCAAACGTATGCTGGAGCTTGTAGATTGCGTACGCATTGATCATTTCCGCGGATTTGAAGCCTACTGGTCGGTTCCTTACGGAGAAAAAACCGCTGTAAACGGCAAGTGGATTCCCGGTCCCAATATCGAGCTGTTTAAGGCAATAAAAAAAGCGCTCGGAGACATTCCCGTTATTGCGGAAGATCTCGGCGTTATCACCGACGGTGTAAAAAAATTGCGCGATGACTGCGGATTTCCGGGAATGAAAGTATTACAGTTTGCTTTTGATCCTAATGAAGCCGGCAAAGAAGGAATGGTAAACGCATTCTTACCGCACATGTATCCTCAATCTTCCGTAGTTTATACGGGAACACACGATAACGATACGATGCAAGGCTGGCTCGACCAAGCCGACGATGCGGCGGTGCAAATTGCTGCGGAATATGCATTCGGAAAAAAGCTTACGAAGGCTGAAGCCCGTAAATTATCGGATTCTCACGAACTTTGCGACGCGCTGATTCGATGTGCAATTGCATCGGCGGCAGACTTTGCGGTTATTCCCATGCAGGACATTCTGTCGCTCGGAAAAGAAGCCCGCATGAATACGCCGTCTACGCTAGGCAATAACTGGTCATGGCGCATAAGCGACGGAGCATTGACAAAAGAAAAAGCCGGGGAATTGGCATTCGTTTCAGATTTATACGGACGTAATATAAAATCACAAACTAAAACCGAGAAGGAATAATAGCCGATAGTCCGTTTACATCAACGCCGATTGATTCATATCGAATCAATCGGCGTTTTTTTTATCCGTCGGCAAACATTTTATTTTTCAATAAATGTTTAGGTCGAATGTCGAGTTTCTCTATTTTCATAAATATCGTATATAGCTTACCTAAAAAATTAAAATGTATGAAAGAATTGGGATTCCAAAGGGCGGCGGACGGGATAAGTGAATATGAAAGCCAAAACCGGTTTCCCGTCCGCCGACTCTGTTGGGAAGGACATTGCTATCCAAGTTTTCCTGAGGGAAAACTTGAGGCGGCGGGAAATAAGTAAAAGTTTGTAAAACCCGTTTTTACCGCCGCCCGTCCGCTGCAATTTTGCACAGCAAAATTGCGTAAAAGATTATTTATTGTGCCCAAGAGATAAATCTGCGGGCTATGTATGTCTTTCAGTCCGGTTATTCCGTCCGCCACTCCCTTGAAATAACGGTTTAAGGCTTGCCTTAGAAAAATATAAGCTTTGAGTTTCCAAAACTCGACATTCGACCTATTAGTAAATCAATAAGGGCTTTCTCTTATACTTTCACCGCCGACCCGCCTTCGATTTTGATTTTAAAGTCGCAATCTTGAAGCGTTGAAAGGCGATGCGCAATAGAAATGATTGTTATTTCGCCTTTTAGCTTGAGAACTGTGGACGTTATGCTTTTTTCCGTCTCGTTATCGAGCGCACTTGTAGCTTCGTCAAGCACAAGGACGGACGGATTCGAATAAAGAGCGCGCGCAATTCCGATACGCTGTTTTTGCCCGCCGGAAAGCAATGCACCGCGTTCTCCGACACGAGTATCGGCTTTTGCGGGCAGAGTTTCAACGAAAGCCGAAAGTTCAGCCATTTTGAGTGCCGCCCGAACGCGCTCTTCGGAAACTTCTTCTGCCGGAATACCCAGCGCAATATTTTCGCGGATAGTTCCGTCAATCAAATAAATGGTTTGCGGAACGTATGCGATATTGCAAAGCCATGAAGAAATATCATCGTAAATATTTTTTCCGTCAACGTAGATGGAACCGCTTTTAGGTGGAAGCAGTCCGAGTAAAATATCCACGAAAGTTGTCTTACCCGCCCCCGATGCGCCTATGATTCCTACAAAACTGCCTTTGGGAATAGTAAACGAAACACCGGAAAAGACGTCTTTATCCGTGTTCGGATACGCAAATTCCAAGTCTCGCACGGCAATTTCATTATTAAAAGGCATTTTTTCGGCCGAAATGCGTATGAGTTTTTGCTCATCCTTGTCTTTTTCATCTTTGATTGCAAGCAAGTCTCCGTAAATCTCGTTAAACAGAGGCATATTGAATTTTATCGTATTGAAAAGACTAATGATTCTGTTGAGGCTCGGCATAAGGCGCACGGCGGCAAGCCCCAGCACACCGAGCGACGGTACAATCGTCTGCGGCTCGACACCCATTAAAATTTTTACGATGACGAGCAAAAGAATCCCGCCTACGCCGGTAAGTTCAACAAGCACGCGCGGCATTTTGTCGATAAACATAAATTCCCGCGTTGCATCGGAATACCGGGTATAGGATGCGGCAAACATTTTGCAAAAATAATTTTCGTTTTGCATTACCTTAGTTTCTTTTATCGAGCCCAATCCCTGCAAAAGCCATTTTGTATATTCTGCGGTACACGCATTTTGAATTTCACCTTGCTTTGTAATGCGCTTACGGAAATATTTTAAAATCAACATAATGAGAGGGGCTATCACACACAAAGAAGCAAGCGCAACCACCCAATCCATAACAAGAAGCATGATCCATATAATAAAGACGGTTATAAGTTCCGTAATTACAGAAAGTACGGAAACCAAAATATCTGCAAATATAATCCTCCCGCCTGTCGTTATGTTCCGCTGCAAAATCGAAGAATTTATATTGACGTGATAAAGATACGGTTTTTTGAGGTAATACGAATAAAGCCGCTCCGTGTAGTCCTTTTGATTGTTTAGAGAAAAGCGCAAATGCAGTTTAGTTTGAATAATGACGGTCAGATTTTTAATAAAATAGAAAGCAATAAGCAAAAACGCACAAAAGACTATGAATTGTGGATGAGTTTTTATGCCTATGCGAGAAACTATATCCGCAATGTTTTTGTGAGATTCAAGCCAATCTGCCCGCCCTATAATGCTTATGAGCGGATAAAGCGCACCTATTCCGACCGCTTCAAAGGCTGCGCCGATAAACATAAAGGCGATAAGAATGCTGCACATCCGCATCTGTCTTGGAGTAAGAATTTTAAATATTTTCAAAAAAGATTTCATGTAAGCACCAAATATACGCCGCATTCATTGTGCCGCGTTTTCCTCGTTTTATTGATTATAATATTCAGGCTATTTAACTCTTTTTTCCGACCGCAGCAAGATAGATTGAAAATTCTTCATTACCGTCAACGCCTAAAAGATTATCAAGCATTTCCTGATCGTAAATGCCGATTGCACATACCCCTATATCAATCGATTCTCCTGCAATATAAAGATTTTGACAAACGTGTCCCGCATCTATAAGAATTTTTTTATGCGCCTGCACATCGAATTTCCACTCGGAACGGTAAGGAATCGTTGTCCAAACAAATAAGGCTGCAGCTTTTTTTGCAAAATGCGGTACAAAAGGTTGCTCGAGAGTCATTTCATCAATAGTTTTTGATATATCGTCAAGCAACTTTACGCATACAAGCTTATGTTCCGGCACTATATAGCGGTAAATTCCTTTTGAAAGACCATCAACATTATTTACGAAAATATATGTTTCAAATGTATAAGTTGCTCCTGCGGAAGGCACTGTACGTTTTAGAGTTCCGTTAGACTCTTTTGCAGTAACACCCTGAACCGCCCACAAAAGATATGACAGTTCCGTGAGCGTCAAAGCCTTTTGTGCATAAAGCCGAACACTCTTTCTGCCCGAAATTGCATCAAGTACGCTTTTAGTCTCCAAACCGCTGAAATCCGGTAAATCAATAAGTTCTGAATTTTCGTAGGATTTAAACGCATCCGGTTTAGGCAGATGTTTTTTTGCATCGGTTTGGATGGATTTCAGCATCTTAAAATCCGTCTTTAATAAATTTCTCTGCAATTCAAATCTTTCCATATTGGACTCCAAATCTAAAAAAAATATTTAACGGCGGCATTTATTTGTACATTATGCAAATGCTCGTAATGAGGTCTGTAATTGTACAAAGGATTAACAATAAAATTATATGCAAAGCCGCCGCTTAAAAGAATCTGCGGGCGAACAAAATAATCGGATTGAATGCCGACTGCAAAGATTCCTTTAAAACTGTTCCAGTTTTCAACATGAAGCTTACCCGACTCGCCGGTAGACTTGTCATAGATGGCATTCTTAAATAAGAAATTGTTATCCGGATTAAAGCGATGGAAGAATAAAACGCTTTTTCCTTGCGGATAATACATTTTAAATTCAAGATATTGACTGTTTCCGCCGTATCCTATTCCCGAGCCTAGATATTGTCCCTTATTTGTATACCCCTGCGTAATTTGATGATGGAAACCGAAGGAATATGGCCATTGAAACTGCATATCCTGAGACATTTCAGTATTATTCCATTCAAATATGAGTTCGCCGGATAAAATATTTGAAAATGTAAAATTTTTCTTTACGCCGACGGTATAAGTCATTGTATGGAAGATATGAGTTACATAAGATTCTATCGTGTTTTTGGGAAAGTTTATCGTATCGTCAACTCCGATTTCCCCGTAGACTTCCAATCCGCCTTTTTCGGAAATTATATCGACGGTAAAAGAGAATTTTTGATCTTCAGCTTCATTTGTATCATAAAAAGGATTAAAATACTTCCAGCTGTCTTTATTCCATTTGCTTAGACACACTTTATGAAATCCGAGCGAAAGACCCGTTAAATGAGGCGGAGAATATGAAAGCGAAAACAAATTTATAAGATTATGATTATTGGAAGAATCATTGTCAAAATATTTCGATTCGCTCAAATATCCTGCAAAAATACGCATTTCGACATCGCCTAAATACCAGCCGAGCTTCGGCAAATAAATAGAAGTCCGCCGCAGACCTAAATCGAGTTTCGGATAGCTTGCAGGATTATTAGAGTGCAGCAGAGGATTTAGATAAGCTGGCCCAAGCCATACGCTTTGCGTCCCGAAGCCGACCGTAAGCGTTTTCCACGTATAGCGTATCTCGGTATCGCCCCAATCGAACGTAAAGAACGGTTTATCGCCGAAACGTTGAGGTGCGTCAATGCCGATATTGTGAGAATATCCCCAAAAATATCCGTATTCGCTGTCATAATTAGACGGCATTATATCAAACGCCATGTTCTGCGAAAAACTAATCTGCGGCTTGAGTGTCGCTTCAAGGCCGTAGGCTTCAAAACGCGCGCCAACAGTCAAGCTTGTGTTGTAACCGCGTCCCTGCCAGAGTGCACCGTCGTTTTGTCCGTAGGGGGCGGCGGTGTTAAAGCTGTTGTACCAATCGGGGCCGTAGATTTTCCATGAAAGTTTTTTGTTTCCCTTGATGAATCGGCGTTTGCCAAGATAATTATTCTGCCAGACGTGCGGCAGCGCGGTCGTTTTTTCGGTAACGGAACCGTCTTCGTTTTCAGTCCGCACAGTTTCTTCCATTATAGTCCAGTTGGAATCGCTTAATGTCCTGTAATTCAAATAAGGACGACTTGTAATTCCTTGCAGGGAAAGAAAGTCGTAATATTCTTCTTCCGTAGATTTTAAAGATTCCTGAGAAAAAATATAAAATGCTAATGGAAAAAATAAAATGAATGTAAAAAAATATTTTCGTAGATTCATACCAAAAACATAATGCCACAAAGGATTTTTTATTACAAGCATACTAAAAACGGACAGTAAACAAAATTATCCACTACCTATTACTAATTATCCGTTTTTTTGCTAGTATTTGCCGATTATGATTACCTATCTTGCAAAAATCGGCGAGCTGACGCTAAAAGGCTCAAATCTGCACGAATTTGAAAAGCTTCTTTTAAATAACGCCCGGCGCGTTCTTGACGGCACAAACGCAAAAGTAAGTCTTCGGGCAGGCAGGCTTTACATCGACTGTGAAGATGCGGATTCAGGCAAAGCGGAAACGGCTCTCACACATCTTTTAGGCATAACCGGCTGGTCAAAAACTCGCGTGTGCGAAAAGAATATCGACTCGATCGGGCAAACTGTGCTCGAAGAAGCGAAAAACGCCGCCGCGCTGGGCGCAAAGACATTTAAAATCGAAGCAAGACGGAGCGACAAAGCTTTTGAGCTTAATTCCTATGAAATTGCCTGCCGCGCGGCATCTCCTGTTTTTGACGCAGGCGTTCTAAAAGTTGACGTTCATAAGCCGGACGTAAAAATTTTTGTTGAAGTGCGTGAACGCTGCTTCGTCTTTTCCGACGCAAAAAAAGGCTGTCGAGGGCTTCCGGCAGGCTCAAGCGGGAAAGGACTGCTCTTACTTTCAGGCGGACTTGACTCCCCCGTCGCAGGCTACAGAATGCTTCGTCGCGGCATGAAAGTCGACTGCATATATTTTCACTCATATCCGTATACGTCCGTAGAAGCGCAGCAAAAAGTCGAAGAACTTGCAAAACGACTTTCGAAGTATGGACTTTACACAAACTTAAACATTATTCCGTTTACAGACGTACAAATGCGCATAAAAGAGAAGGCGCCTGCGGATTGGACAACGCTGATGCTGCGCGTCTGCATGGTAAAAGCTGCGAATATGCTTGCAGAGCGCATTCACGCAGACTGCCTTATCACCGGCGAAAGTCTCGGGCAGGTAGCAAGCCAGACAATCGAAAACATGACGGTTACGGAACATTTTGCAGAATTTCCCTTACTCCGCCCCTTAGTCGGCATGGACAAAGAAGAAATCGTTGAAACCGCCCAATTCATCGACACGTTCCGCATTTCCATTCTCCCGTATGAGGACTGCTGCGTCCTCTTTAGTCCAAAGCATCCGGTCTTGCGGGGGACTGTAGAGCGGGCGAATGAGATTTTCGCTTCACTTGAATGCGCTGAGCTTATAAAAGAAGCGTTTGAAAAGCGTGAAATAAAGCGTTTTACTTTTGGAGAAGAAGATAAGCGACTTTAGATGCGTCCGTGTCAATTTGAACATTATCAAAACGGTGTGCCATCTTTGCGTCAAAGTCCGTATCGCTTAAAAGTTCGTTGATTTTTTTAAAAATTCGGCGCGGACTGCGAATAAAATAGCCTACGCGGTTGTTGACGGCAAAGCGCATATTCCCCAGCTCTTGATTGTGAATGTACTTGCACACGATAACGGGTTTCCGGCACGAAAGAACTTCAAACAGAGTCGCGGGTCCCGCTTTAATCACCGCACAGTCGCAGATTTTTACCAACTCGTCAAGATAATCGATAAAACCGAACACATGTAAATCAAGTTTGGGGTAAGCCATGCGCAAAAGATTAAAATTGCGCCGTTTTACGTTGTCTCTCCCGCAAATAACCGCGACGGAAAAACGCGCACGGTGGAGAATGCACTCGTTTATGATTTCAGTTGCGCCGGGAAGTCCCTCGCCTCCCCCGACAAGTAAAACGATTTTTTTATCGGGATCGAATCCGTGTTTTTTGCGAAGTTCCGCAATTTCATCTTTTGAAAAAGGACGACGGTATTTTTCATTCATCAAAAAAGGAATGATCGTTACGTTTTCTTCAGGAACGCCGCATTCTTTTACCGCAGAATCTTTTGCTTCCTTTGAATAGACCATGTACTGCATATCAGGATAAAAAAACCAAGAATGCGGAACGGTAAACGGATCGGTAACGATAGCGGTTACATTTATTTTCCAAGGGATATTTTCGCAAACTTCGCGGATAAAGGGAGTAACCGCAAAATGGAACGAAACTATATCCGTAGGCTTTTCCCTCAAAATCATTTTACGCAAATATCGCCGCACTTCCGGCGCAAGAATTCTGCGCACCAAGTCCTGTGCCCAGCGGTGCATTGCGAGGTCGTAAATGAGCGGGAAAGCACCGTGAACGTAATTGCAGGCATAATTATAACCTTTTTCAAAAAGCAAATGCCCCGCCTTATGTTTGGGAAAACCGTTGAGCATTTTAATTTCCGCATCTGGATTTTGAGCTTTCATCGCTTCCGCAAGCACTTTTGCCGCTGAAATATGCCCCGCTCCCGTATTCAAGTATAAAAAAAGGAATTTTCGATTTGCCATAACATCGACACCGCTAAAACATTATTTTTATTCCGCAGTTGAAATAATGATTGTAAGAATCATGAAGATTATTAACCCACGCATTACGGGCATTTTCAACGGAAGCCGAATCCGAAATATTATGATACATATCTTCCATCACGCCGTCTTTTTTTATGTATTCGATAGTATATCTTCCGGACAACTCTACGGAATGCGCACCGTGCTTTACAAATTCATACGATATTCCGAAAGCAGCCTGCGTAACGTACATTATATGATCCTGCTTTAAAAATCCCGTAAAATCCGATGCCGTATCGGTTCCCCGCGAATCCGACATTATATTGCCGCCGGTAGAAACTTTATGCAGTTCATCTTTAATTTTCAGAACTTCGTCATCGCTTAAATCTTCATACGGATTGGCGTGGCGCGCAAAAGTGGTTTCAACGGAAACTTTCATGCGATTGAAAGGCTTAAAACGCATATTAAACGATACTCTGTCGGAATTAGGCGGCAGTTTCGTCCCGATTCCCATACCGAAATTCGTATAATCCATAAAATTATACGAATCGTCAAATCTATTGTAACTCGTATAAGTATAAGGAGTTACCAACGTATAATCGAGACTTATCAGAGAAACGGAAGAATTGTACGGAGAATACACGAAACCCGTCTTAAATGCGGTGCGCACTGCAGCGTCATTCATTTTTAATTTCATGAATTGCTTAGGTTTAAGATCGTCGAATGCCGCACTTACAGTCAGTGCAATGCACGGTAATATCTTCCACTCCAAAGAGACTCCGGAAATAACGTTTTCATTAAATCCCGCTACATTTGCGATTATAAACCACGGCGCGGGAATTAAATATGCCGGCGAAAAATATTTTCCCCATACTACGGATTCGTAAAAAGAAAGATTTAATTTTTGCGAAAAAAGACGTGTTTCAAACGCATGGAACGACATGAATTTAAGCGCGCTGTAATCGTTTTTATTTGCGTATGAACACGCCGCCGGTAAAGCGAAAATCTGAGAATACTTAAATATTTCTCCGTTATAGTGAAAGGAACCGTTTAAAATTTGGTAAGACGAAGGATTCAAAATTATGTCGTCATCGGGATAAAGAGTATAGCCGAGTTTATTGAATCCGAAAGAACCGTAGATTTTTTCGTTACCAATAGATGCCGATGCATTAATATCGAACAAAAAATCCGCATTGCCTGCAGCGATTGAATAATTTTTTATAAAATTCCTATGAGCATCGTTTTCAAACACCGGAAGAATTTCGTTTTGCGCATAATTATTATTTGCCGCAATAAAACCCGCATCGTATCCGAGCGAAATAAAATCGGAAAAAACATTATCGCCTGCGGCAAAAAGTCTTCCGTAGCCGAGCGCACCTACTTTATATCCGTCGGCAATACCGGTTCCGCCTTGTTCAACGTTTTTAAGTTTTACATCGACCTGTCCGCTAATGCCCACGTGATTTTTATTAAAATAACGCTCAATATACGAGCGTGCTTTTTGTACATCGGAGACTTCTCCGCGCTCGGCAACATCTTCAAGAATTTGTTTTATTACGGATGCGGGATAAGGTTTTATCTGCGGAATGGAAACGATATATCCTTTTAAATACCAGCTTCCAACATCGGAATAAAATTCGTTTTGAGGATCCACGCTTATTTGTGCAAATAAAGGAAGAGAAAAAACAATAAAAAGGACGGATAAGCGAATTCTTTTCAACATATAAAAATAGTCATTCCGAAATATAGGCGGAATTATACTTGTTTCTTGCGTGAATTACAAGTTATGTGATATTCTCGGTCGAATGACAAGTCAGGAAAAACAACTTTTATTTGATATGTTACGCTCGGTTTCAGGAAATTTATACGGATTTACAACCGCTCGATTCTCACAAAAAGTCGAATTTACAGATGATATTGAGGCTCAAAAACAAATACGGAATGAACAAAATCTTTCGGAAACTAAAAATTTGACTTCCATATACGATTCGATTGACGCAATCGCACAAAAGATACGTTCATGCACCGCCTGCAAACTTGCTTCTACACGCAGCAACACGGTTCCCGGCATGGGAGCCGAAAATCCCGAAGTTATGATAATCGGAGAGGGACCGGGCGAAGAAGAAGACCGGCAGGGTTTACCGTTTGTAGGGCGCGCAGGACAGCTGCTCGACAAAATGCTCAATGCCATAGAGCTTGACCGTAATGCAAACTGTTTTATCGCAAATATCGTAAAATGCCGACCGCCTAAAAATCGAGACCCGGAGCAGGACGAATGCGCGGCTTGCAGAGCTTTTCTCGACGCGCAAATCGATGTTTTACAACCGAAAATGATTCTTGCAATGGGACGCATCGCTTCTCATAATCTGCTTAATACGGAAAGTTCACTCGGGCGGCTGAGAAATAATTTCTACGAATACAAAAACATTCCGCTTTTGGTAACCTATCATCCCAGCGCGCTGCTCCGAAACGAAGATTTAAAGCGTCCTGCGTGGGAAGATTTAAAACTTTTTAAAAGCCGCCTTTTAACGCTTTCACCGAACTATGCTGCACGCTTTCACCTCTTAAACGGACAAAAAACGTGAAATATCTCGATGTCGTGCTAAATATTCCGCTTAATCAACCGTTTACGTATTCAACGGACGGACTTGACGGCGGCGTAAAAATCGAAAAAGGAATGCGGGCGGAAATTAGATTCGGGAACAGGAAGACAACAGGCTTTATCACGGACATTTACGACACCCTGCCTGAAAAATGCGAATCCTACAAAGAAAAAATACGTCCCGTCCTGCGCATTTTGGACTCGGAAGTGCTTTTACCGTCGGAACTTATGAAAACCGCCGAGTGGATTTCGCACTATTATCTTTGCTCGCTCGGAGAAGCATTATTTGCAATGGCGCCGTCCGGCAGACGCGAAACTGCGGGAATGAGTTTTCCGTTTGAAGCCGATTTTGAAAGCGGCGCGGAGCTTCGTCTTTCGGACGAACAACTTAAGGCTGCAGAAAGCATCGTAACGTCGCAAAAAAACGTTTCGGCGCAGTATCATTATCTGTACGGCGCGACGGGTACCGGCAAAACGGAAGTTTTTCTTCATGCGGCGGAGCAAGTTTTAAAGAACGGCAAAGGCGTTATTTATTTGGTGCCGGAAATAGGACTTACAAAGCAAGTCATCGATTCGGTCGTAAAACGATTCGGGGATTCGGCGGCGGTTTTGCATTCAGGCTTAACTGCGGGAAAGCGTCTTGCCGAATGGAAAAAAATTCTCCGCAAAGAAGCGCGGATTGTTATCGGAGCGCGAAGTGCGGTGTTTGCGCCGATACCGGATTTGGGACTGATTATCATCGACGAAGAGCACGATTCTTCTTACAAATCAGGAAACACACCTCGTTATCACGCACGTCAGACCGCCATGTTTCGTGCCGCAAATCTTGGAATTCCGCTTGTGATGGGAAGCGCGACGCCTTCCGTTGAAGCTTGGCATTTGATGGAGCAGGGAACTCTTATTCGCCACACATTGACTGAACGACTTTCAGGCGGCGCAATGCCTAAAATTCAAACCGTAGACCTTTCAAAAACTGCGGATTCAAGCTGCATTTCTGAAACTCTTGCAGAAGAAACTCGTCTCGCGCTTTCGGAAAAGCGGCAAGTAATATTCTTTTTGAACAGACGCGGTTTTACGCATTTTTTCCGCTGTTCGTCATGCGGATTTGAAATGATATGCCGCAACTGTTCAGTCCCTATGACCTACCACAAAAGCGAAAACCGCCTGCGCTGTCATTACTGCGGCTGGACGTCGGAAGCTCCTTCATCCTGCCCAAAATGCGGCTCGCTCAACGTGGGTTATTCCGGCTTCGGAACGGAATTTATCGAAGCCGAAACCCGCGCAAAATTCCCGAACGCACGCATAGTCAGAATCGATGCGGATAATATAAAAAACAGCGCGGACTTGCAGGAAAAACTTTCCGCATTCAAAAACGGAGAATACGACATCATGCTCGGAACGCAAATGGTCGCCAAAGGTTTGAATTTCCCGAAGCTGAAACTTGTCGGCGTTATTTCTGCGGATACCGCTCTCCATTTGCCGGATTTCCGCGCGGCGGAACGCGCATTTTCGCTCATAACGCAAGTTGCAGGCAGGGCGGGACGTTATTTTCCGGACGGAAAAGTTATCGTGCAGACATACGCGCCCGACCGCGAAGCCGTAAAGTTTGCCTGCGAAGGAAAAACGTCGGAATTCTATGAGTATGAGCTTACGCAGCGCCGTTTGCTTGACTTTCCGCCTTATTCGCGGCTTGTGCGGCTTGTATTCCGCGCGGCAAAACAAAAAGAGGCACAGCAGACGGCATTCGACGCGGCAAAAATTCTTTCTTCAACGCTCGGCAATGCAGGAAGCGTTATCGGTCCCGCAGAATGTCCCCTCCTTAAAATTTCGCAGAACTTCCGCTACCACATAATCCTAAAAAGCCGCGACATACGCATAATCCGTGCCGCCGCCGAAAAACTTTTAACGGAGTACGTGCATAACCGCAACGTCTACATAGAATGCGACATCGACCCGCTAAACTTGCTTTAAGAACGGACAGAAACAAAAGCTAAACCGCATTTTTTATTTTCCGATAATCATACTAATGAAGACACGCTGCTTTACGGCGGCAAAGGATGGTGAAAGATGATTAGAGGCTGGTACACGGGTGCAAGCGGAATGAACGCGCAGCAAAACAGGCTCGATACGATAGCGAACAATCTTGCAAATGTTGATACGGCAGGCTACAAACGCGACATTACCGTTAGCAAGTCTTTTCCCGAGCTGCTTTTAAGACGGACAAATGCCGACGGCGTATACGAAACTCCGTTCGGTTCTGCAGATGCCGCTCCGGTAATCGGAAAGATAGGACTGGGCGTTGAGACGAACGAAAATTACACGGACTTTACACAAGGTTCTTTCCGCGCGACAAGCACGAACACCGATTTTGCATTCGGCGGAAAAGGATTTTTTTCCGTTATGACCCCACAGGGCGAACGCTACACGCGCGACGGAAATTTTTTAATCGGCAAAGAAGGCATTCTCGAAACAAAAGAAGGCTATCCCGTATTGGGCGAAAACGGATATATCCGCGTTGAAAACGATAAATTCAAAGTGAACGAAGACGGAATCATCTACGCCGCCGATACAAACGACGTTATCGACCGTTTTAAAACAGTCCGCTTCGATAACGAACGCTATCTCAAAAAGACCGGACAAAATCTGTATACGGCGACGGATATTTCAGGTCCAGCGCACATTGCGGAAGGCAAAGAACGTCCGCGTTTTTTACAGGGCTATATCGAAACGTCAAACGTAAACGTCGTCAACGAAATGGTGCGTATGATTGAAGTCAACCGCGCATACGAAGCGAATCAAAAAACGATTTCCAGCGAAGATTCGATGATGGGAACCTTGTGGTCTAAGACTGCGGTATTCAAATAGAATTTAAGACGCGGCGGAAAGATTTTTCGGTATTCGACTGCTGCAAAGAAGATTTGAGAGGATTTTAGAGAGGTACAAAGATGGTAAGAAGTTTGTGGACAGCAGCGACCGGCATGAACGGTCAGCAATACAATATGGATACGATTTCAAACAACTTGTCAAACGTAAACACGACGGGTTTTAAGCAGCAACGCGTTGAATTTGAAGATTTAATTTATCAAGATGTAAAACTTGCCGGCACTCCTGCAACGGAAGACACGGTAACGCCGGTCGGCATTCAGCAGGGAGCGGGCGTAAAACTTGCGGCGACGCAGCGCATTATGAAGCAGGGCTCGTTGCAAAGCACCGGCGTTGATACCGATGTTGCTATTGTCGGTGAGGGATTTTTTCGCGTTCAAAAGTTTGACGGAAGCTACGCGTACACGCGCGACGGCTCATTCAAAGTTGATTCGAACGGACAGTTCGTCAATTCCGAAGGTTTGCGCCTTCAGCCGGAAATCATTTTACCGGAAGGATACAACGTTTCAACGCTTGCAATCACGCAGGACGGCAGAGTTTCCGTAAAAGTAAACGGCGGAAATGAGCCTGTTGATGTAGGACAGATTGAAATGTTCCGTTTTCCGAATGCAGTCGGACTTTCTGCCGACGGCGATAATCTTTACAAAGAAACGAATGCCAGCGGCAAAGCAATCGGCAGCCGTCCGGGCTTTGAAGGTATGGGCGAAATCCGCCATAAGTTTCTTGAAATGTCGAATGTTTCAGTCGTCAACGAAATGGTACGCATGATTGTCGCCCAACGCGCATACGAATTCAACAGCAAGGCGATCCAAACTTCCGACAATATGCTGAGCACTGCCGTAAATCTAAAGCGGTAATTTTTTAGCCGCACAAAATCGATTGATGCAAACGCAAGGCAGATAAAAAAGTCTTGCGTTTTTTTATTTCTTCGTTTTTTTCTCAAGTAGGTTGACGGGAAATTTAATCTTCCGTGAAATTACAAATACCGATACGCATGAAACAAAAAAAATCGATAACATAAAAACAAACTTAAAATTTGCAGTTGATTCCGTTTTAAATATACGGGCGACAACCGGCGAAAAATACAACGCCGAAGCCGTACACACAATAGGAAAGAGCAATGCAAAGAATCCGAGAAGATTTTCATAGCAAGATGTCTTTATGCCGAGAAGTTCGATTTTCTTTACGGGATATAAGTTTTTCATACGCCAAGTTTCTTCATTTCTTTTAATTTTCCGACGCATTCTTTATATCCGCTGATATTTCCGAGTTTGTCGTAAGTATCCCGGAGATTAAACATTGCATCATAGTAATACGGATTGAGTATAATCGCACGCTCAAAAGCATAACAGGCATCGTTGTATTGTTGCTGATTAAAGTAAACGACTCCGGTAGTATTCCAAAATTTCGGATTATTGGGATTAAGCTCAAGTCCGTCCGCACAATAAAGTAAAGCGTCCGCAAATTCTTCCATCAAAAAACATAGAACCGCAAGAGAATCGAGAATATCTTCATCTTCAGGATTTATTTCCGCAGCCTTTTCAAGAGCAAGTTTTGCTTCATGAAGTTTACCCGCATCGCGATAGGTTACGCCTAAATTGAACCATAAAAGATAATTATCTTGTTCAAGAGTAACTGCGCGGTTAAGACAAGCAATAGCATCATCGTAAGCACCGTGCTCGGCAAGTATAATCGCTTGATTATTCAACTTTTCCGCAATTTCGGTCATTTTAACTCCACTATTTTAAGCCGCCGGAAGATAACATCCGGTCAAAAAGCAGACGGATTTCCGCTGCGCAAGATTTTTCGCATTTTCCGAAAAGTTCGGACAAATCACGGCTGTTTTCTTTAATAAGACTAAACGCTTTTTCTTTTGCATTTTGAATTGCGCCGCTTTCTTCCAATAACAAAATGCAATCTTCCACTGCAGAAGAATTTATTCCTTCGGCAAAAGCGCGTTTCATATAGCATGAAATTTTTTGCGCATCCTGAGGCTTCGATTTTATGTGCAATATAACCGGAAGACTTTTTTTACCTTCCACAATATCATCTCCGCGCTTTTTACCGGGATTTCCGCTTGTAAGATTTAAAACATCATCCAGAATTTGAAATCCCTCACCTATTTTTGCGGCAATTTCTCCCGCTCTCTCAACTTTATCAAAAGCTGCTCCTCCTGCAAGCACTCCGGTTTTTGCCGCAAGCGCGGCAAGCGTTCCCGTTTTACAGCGCACCATAGAAGAATATTCTTGTTCCGACGGAAAAACATCGGGATTCCTATGCCAGTAAATATCCGTCGCCTGCCCCAAATGCAAGCGGCGCAATTCGGATGTATACAATAAATAAAGTTGAGACTTAAAATCTCCGTCCGCTTTAAGAGAATCGATACAGACGGATGCTTCAAAATAAAGCCATGAACCGGCATTAAGAGCCGTATCAAGTCCGTAAGCTATGTGCGCAGAAGGTTTCCCGCGCCGAAGCTGTGCGGAATCTTCTATATCGTCATGAATGAGACTTGCCGTATGCACGAATTCCACCAGAGGTGCTAGAGAATATATTTGTTCTTCGGAAAGAATTTTACGACCTGCAGAATGCCCGGAACATTCTCGCGAAAGGTTTGCGCACAAAATCATCAGCAGAGGCCGCCAGCGTTTTCCGCCCAAATCAATAAGAGAGCGGCAAGGAAGTGTAAGATTTTCGATATGCTTACCGGTTACGGCATTCGGCAAAAACGAAAAAGATTTTTGCTTCCACGAATCATTTAAATCCGCAGGAAGAGCGGCTTCCAGAGCGCGTTCTATATTTCTCAGATAGGGCAAAAAAGGTGAATCCATCGGCGTTAATATACCGCAGATTCAAGAAAAATACTACAAATACCGAAAATTGAAATATCATGCCCTCAAACAGCTATGAAAAACCCGATTTTTGGACAAAAAAAGCATTCTCCGAAGGTTATCCTGCGCGCTCGGTATATAAGCTCAAGGAAATAGACGAAAAATTTAATCTGCTTAAAAAGAATTGCAACGTACTGGATCTAGGGGCGGCACCCGGAAGCTGGACGGTATTCCTGTTGCGGAATATAAATGCGAGCGGCAGAGTTGTTTCATGCGATTTAAATCCTTTGGCAAAAAACGTAAAAGGTGAAAATCTCACATTTATTCAAGGTGATTTGAACGACACTGAAATCAGAAAACAAATTCAAGAGCTTGGACCTTACGATTTTATCGTCTGCGATGCGGCTCCGCTTACGACCGGCAACAGAACCGTAGATACGGCACGCTCGGAACAGCTGGTCGAAACGGCTGTTTGGTACGCGGAAACAATGCTAAAACAAGGCGGAAATTTCGCAGTCAAAATATTTCAAAACGGAGACCAACAAAAAATATTACGCAAGATGAGGGAAATTTTTACTACTGCAAAGGGATTTAAACCCAAAGCCTGCCGCACGGAATCTTTTGAGACATATCTTATTGGCATTTTTCGCAAATAAGGAGTAGAATGCATGAATAATTCCAAATCATATAAAAAAACGAATAAAACTATGAAAACGGTGAATTTTTACAATATAATGTTCGGAACTAAAATACGAAGAATAATCACTTCTTCTCTCGGTGCGTTTTGCTTCGGAGCTATTATTGCATGGGGCGGACTTTCAGTCGTAAAACTATTGAAAATACGGAAAGGTATAGGCGGACTTGAAACTTCCGGTGTTCCCGAATTCAACGAGACGACTTTTGACAAAGCAATGCTTTCGAACACGGATAAAACTTCAGGAGATGCGGACGGTACGGCAGAACTCGATGCTGCAGCTGCAGTACTGGACACGGAAAATAACGGCGCAGGTTTGGAACTATGTTACTACACATATCGCGTTAAACAGGGCGACATGATAGGTTTGATTGCAGATAGTTTTAACATAACACAAGATACGATAATAAGCGTTAATAATATTCATCAATCAAGACTTTTACAAATCGGGCAATATTTAAAAATTCCGTCAATTCCCGGTATCCTTTACACGGTACGCAAAGACGGAGAAACGCTTAATTCGATAGCGGAAAAATACGAAGTGAGCGCGGAAAAATGCGCGCGCATAAATTCTCGCAAGCAGGATACGGCACTTAATTCCGGTGAAAATATTTTTATACCGGACGCTCAACTTGATTGGGTAACAAGGCAGGAAATCAACGGAGACTTGTTCCGAAAGCCTCTTCATGCCCGCTATTATCTATCTTCATATTACGGCTGGAGAAGCTCTCCGTTTACGGGAAAACGTTCTTTCCACAGCGGAATCGATATGGCGGCACCGAGCGGTACAAGCGTTTACGCCGCGCTCAGCGGAACGGTAACTACGGTCGGATACAACAGCATATACGGCAACTATATAATCGTAACGCATCACTCGGGATATAAAACATTGTACGGACATTTAAGCGCAGCTCTTGTAACCAGAGGACGTTATGTCGACACCTCAACAAAAATCGGAAAAGTCGGAAACACGGGCATGAGTACGGGTCCTCATTTGCATTTTACCGTATTCAAATTCGGTAAAACTATAAACCCTCTGACATTGATAAAATAATAATTAACCGCCACCGAAAGAGAATCTGAATATTCCATCTTCAAGTTTAAAACAATAATCCCCGATGCAAAAACACCGGGGATTATTGTTTTAAACGGAAAGTTGCGGTCGGCTTTTACATCGGTTTTTCGTGTATAACACTGAACGTATTAAGCCGACCGAACAAAGAAACTACCAAGTTACCGTGATGCTGTCACGATCGCAGATATTCTTCTCACCTTCTTCAAGCGCAAAGAATTTAGCCTTTTCCATATTGGGAACGACATTGATTGTGTCGCCAAGTCTGAATTCGGCATTTGCAGTTGTTTTTGCGATCATCGGTTGATCTTTATTGCTTCTGAGATACAGATGCGTTTCGGCACCGAGCGGCTCTTTATTGACAATCTTCATCTGCATATTGTCTTTTCCTACCGGCTTGTCCGAATACTGCAAATCTTCCGGACGGATTCCGAATGACACGGATTTTCCGATATATTCCTTCAATTTTGCAGCCTGTGCGTCCGTCGGTGTGATTTCAAAAGAACCTTCATCGCAAACGACTTTTCCGCCGCGCTCAAGAACATTAACCGTAAGGAAGTTCATAGGCGGAGTTCCGATAAAGCCGGCAACGAATTTATTAATCGGATTGTTGTAAAGATACATCGGAGCACCGATCTGCTGTACAAATCCGTCTTTCATAACGACAATTTTTGTACCGAGCGTCATAGCTTCGGTTTGGTCGTGTGTAACATAAATCATTGTCTTTTGCTGAGTATTGTGCAAAGACGCGATTTCGGCACGCATGGTAACACGGAGCTTAGCGTCGAGATTTGAAAGAGGTTCGTCAAAAAGGAATACTTTCGGATCGCGAACAATCGCACGACCTACGGCAACACGCTGGCGCTGACCGCCGGAAAGGTTTTTCGGCTTACGGAAAAGATACGGAGGATCTCCCTCATCAAGACCAAGTTGTTTTGCAGCTTCGCGAACTTTACGGTCGATTTCCGCTTTGTCAACTTTGCGCAGCTTCAAGCCGAACGCCATATTGTCATAAACAGACATATGCGGATAAAGCGCATAATTCTGGAAAACCATCGCTATATCGCGGTCTTTTGGAGGAACATCATTGACTTCCTTACCGTCGATATAGATTTTGCCGTCCGAAACGCTTTCAAGACCTGCAACCATGCGGAGAGTCGTTGACTTACCGCAACCTGAAGGACCTACGAATACGCAGAATTCCTTGTCTTCAATAGTAATGTTTGCATTTGATACTGACGGTTTGTCATTTCCGTCGTAAATCTTGAAAACATTCTTCAACTCAACTTTTGCCATTTTGGCCTCCCATTGGGGTTATATTATTAAACTATTCTAAACCCCGCAAAAGGATATGTCAAACACATTGTACGGAAATTCATCTTTAATTGAAAAGCGCGGTCTTTTCCATTAGAATGCGCAAAAACAATCGAGGTAATATATGATTTTTTCTCCCGTCGAGATTCAAGAAACGGTCAATATGTTTATGCGGCAAAAGCTGGATATCCGCGCGATAACGCTCGGCATAAATCTTTTGGATTGCGCGTGCGATGACGGCAAAAAAAGCCGCCTGAAAATGTACGATAAAATTATGAAATATGCCGAGCGGCTCGTGCCGGTGGGACGGGAGATTGAAACCGAATTCGGGGTACCGATTATCAACAAGCGGATTGCGGTAACGCCGATTGCACTCGTTGCCGGCGCAAGCGGAGAGGCGGACTTTACCGAATGGGCTGTTACGCTCGATAAGATTGCAAAAGAGCTGAATGTGGATTTTGTCGGCGGATTTTCCGCACTCGTGCATAAGGGCATGACAAAAGCCGACCGCGCGCTCATAGATTCCATTCCCGAAGCGATGAAAATCACCGAGCGCGTCTGCTCGTCGGTCAATGTCGGCACATCGAAAAACGGAATCAACATGGACGCAGTCAAATTGATGGGCGAAATCGTCAAGCGGACTGCGGAAAACACGCGCGACAAGGACGGACTCGGCTGCGCAAAGCTCGTAGTCTTTTGCAACGCGGTCGAAGACAATCCGTTTATGGCAGGCGCGTTTCAGGGAGTCGGGGAAGGAGACGCGCAGCTTTCGGTCGGCGTAAGCGGACCGGGCGTTATTCTTGCCGCCGCAAAGGATTTTAAGGGGCGCCCGCTTGATGAACTTGCCGACGGCATCAAAAAAATGTCGTTTAAGGTGTCGCGCATGGGGCAGCTGGTCGGAACGGAAGCGGCGGCGCGTCTCGGCGTGGATTTCGGCATTTTGGACTTGTCGCTCGCACCGACTCCCGCCGTCGGGGATTCGGTTGCGCGTATTCTTGAAGAGATGGGACTTGAGGCGGCGGGGGCTCCGGGAACAACTGCGGCTCTTGCGCTTTTGACGGACATGGTAAAAAAAGGCGGCGTTATGGCAAGCACGCGCGTCGGCGGACTTTCCGGCGCGTTCATTCCCGTCAGCGAAGACGAAGGCATGATAAACGCCGTCCGTGCGCATTCGATTACGCTTGAAAAACTTGAAGCAATGACGACGGTCTGCTCGGTCGGACTTGATATGATCGCCATTCCGGGCGATACGCCGGCGACAACAATCAGCGGCATTATGGCGGACGAATTTGCAATCGGCATGGTCAACAACAAAACGACTGCGGTCAGGCTCATTCCCGTACCGGGCAAAAAAGAAGGCGACTGGGCGGAGTTCGGCGGACTTTTGGGCGGCGCACCGGTCATGGCGGTCAATCCGTTCGGCTGTGCGGACTTTATCAACCGCGGCGGCCGCATTCCCGCTCCCATTCACAGCTTTCGTAATTGATGACGCTCGTTCCGCTTGCGGCGATGAATGCGGACGCGCTGAACGCGGTGTTCCGCTTTACGGAGCGGCATGAACGGTTGTGCGTAAAGCTTCCGGAAACGCTCCTCCGTTCGGTGAAAAATGCGTATGCGGTTGTTTTGGAAAAAAGCGCGTCCGGTTCGGAGGCGGGCGGTTCCTGCGGACTAAAGACTGAAGTCATACGGATCGACGGGAAAAGCGGTTTTATATACGGAGTACTGAATATCCGCAGCACGCTCCTGCACTGTCTGCCCTTTGCGCCTAAAACTTCGGAAACACAGCTATCCATTCCGGAGCGAAACACCGCGCACGGCGAAAGCGAAGTCTGTGCGGATTATACGGGACGCGGCGCATTTGAAACGCTTGCAAAAGATTTTATCTGCGCGTTTGCAGACTTTTTTGCCGCGCACAAAACGGAACTACACGTTTCGTGCGTCAACGGAACCGAAGACGGCTCAAAACTACTTTTAGCGGCGTTAAAAGACACGCGCATAAATTTAACTCCCGCGCAAGTCAACGAATACGGGCTTTTCCGTCTGACGGCGGAGGATTTTTCGCGCCTCAAAGAGCCGGAACTGCCGAACTGGGAGCGGATTTTCCGGTGCGGAAACGATACGGATGCCGCCTTATTCGACAAACTTTTCGATTTACAAAAACGCTATGAAATCGAAGAAGTGCTGCCGGAATGCGATGTCTTTTCGGAAGATATCTGCCGGCTGCACTTAAAAGCCGTATTACGGACACAGTACGTTGCCGCAGTCGCTTTAGCGGACGGCACACTTGCGGCAAAAGCCGGAACAAACGCATTGGGCTTTCAAACGGCGCAGCTAGGCGGCGTGTACGTAAAACCGGAGTTCCGGCGACGCGGATACGCGTTTTGCGCAGTCTACCGTGTCTTAAAAAACGTATTTACAATCAAAAATACCGCCGTACTTTTTGTAAAAAAGACGAATACCCCGGCAATCGCGTTGTATAAATCGTTGGGATTCAAAAAAGTAAACCGCTATATAATTGCATATTTCAGGTAAAATCCGTAAAATCGCGGAATTATCCGGTTAATAAAAAAGTTTGCATTATAAATAAAGAAATGGAGAAAATGGTGTCTGGTCAATTGATTGCAAAAATTGCAGCGTTTGTGCTGTATCTTGGATTTATGGTCGTTATCGGACTTCGATACATGAACAAAAACAATTCCGCATTGGACTTTTTTTTAGGCGGAAGACAGACGGGTCCGTGGATGACGGCACTGAGCGCGGAAGCGTCCGATATGTCCGGCTGGCTTTTGATGGGATTGCCGGGACTTGCCTACCTCGGCGGCATGAAAGAGGCGTTTTGGACTGCGGCGGGACTGGTTATCGGTACCTACTTAAACTGGCTGATTGTCGCAAAACAGCTTAGAAAGTGCACGATTGCATTCGGCGACTCGATTACGATTCCCGAATTTTTGACGAACCGTTTTAAAGACAAGTCCCACGTACTTGCTGCAATTTCCGTCATTTTCATCGCTCTCTTTTTTACGATTTATACCGCATCCGGATTCGTAGCTTGCGCAAAGCTCTTTAATTCCGTATTCGGACTCCCCTATTATGCAGGACTGACAATCGGACTTGCAGTCATCTTATCGTACACGATTTTAGGCGGCTATCTTGCGGTGTGCGCGACGGATTTTATACAAGGGACGCTGATGTTTATCGCGCTCATTATCACAACTTCCGTGATGATTTCCGTTTTAGGAGGTCCCGCCGAAGCATTTGCAAAAGTTAACGCGTTCGGAGCGCGCGCAATGTCCGGAGAATTCGGCGATATAATGAAAGAAAAGTTTATCGCAAATCAAAGCTACGGTGCGGTTTCGGCAATTTCCGCAGCGGCATGGGGACTCGGATATTTCGGAATGCCGCACATTCTCGTCCGCTTTATGGGAATCCGCTCCAACACGGAGATAAAACTTTCGCGCCGGATTGCAACGGTTTGGGTAATAACGGCATTCGTGGGAGCGGTCGTCGTAGGCTCCGCAGGAACCGCATATCTTTCGGAAATTCTTGCGCCCGAAATGGCGGAAACGGTATTCAGCGCGTCCATGCAGCAGATGTATCCGTCTTTTGTAGCGGGACTTTTTTTATGCGCGATTTTAGCCGCCGCAATGTCCACTGCCGACTCACAACTTTTGGTCGCATCTTCCGCATTCAGCCGCGACGTGTACAAAGGGCTGCTTAAAAAAGACGCAAAAGAAACGGAAGTACTCAACGTAAGCCGCATAACGGTATTCGTAATTGCGGCGGTCGCATTCATAATCGCACTCAACCCTAAAAGCTCTATTTTCAGCCTCGTCAGTTATGCGTGGGCGGGATTCGGTGCGGCGTTCGGTCCGGTTATTTTACTTGCGCTCTTTTGGCGCGGAATGACACGAAACGGCGCGCTTGCAGGTCTAATCGCAGGCGGCATTACCGTTATCGTATGGCATAATCTCAAAGGCGGTATATTCAATATATACGAAATACTACCCGGATTTTTTGCCTGCTTAATTTTTGCCGTAGCATTCAGTCTAATGCAGAAAGACAAAGATGCGGATATGCTCGCAGAATTTGACAAATACAAAAATACGGCAGACTAAAGCGGACATGACGGCTGCGGCTGTACAAAGACTTAAATTTTAAATACGCCGCGGACGGCGAAAAAGTAACAAACCTTTGAGACAAGTTTGTTACTTTTTCGCTTCCATGCCCCGTCAACATTCCTTTTTCCATTCCGATGCGTATTGAAACGCATCGGTTTCGTCAGAAATGATTTAGGC
The DNA here is from genome assembly GCA_963548875.1 of uncultured Treponema sp. Lineage (GTDB taxonomy): Bacteria > Spirochaetota > Spirochaetia > Treponematales > Treponemataceae > Treponema_D. Next base: position 36,840 of record CAUUVZ010000012.1, read on the forward strand.
TAACTTTGTTTCAGTGAAAAATTCTTTATAAAAATGCAAAAAAAGCGGCTATTACAAAGTTAGACGGTAAAGCACAAATCATCTAAACGAAAAAAGCCGAGAATTAAACGCGGCTCTTGGCTCGAGCCGGGAGATGGAACTTAAAAAATTTATCGACAGGGAATTTACGATTCCCATATAAAATAAACCGCAGGCTCAAAAAAACGACAACATAACGGCAGATAAAGTATTCGGATTCGAGAGGCGTACAACAGGTGCAAAAGACTGCACGGACATTTGCGGATTTTAGACGGACATATTATTCCAAAAAAACGTAATCGGAAAAATATAAGGCGGTAATTTTATCGAGTACAAGCTCGGCATTTATAAGAGCCGTAAGTTCGTCTTTAACCCTCTCTTCTCCAAGTGTTTTAAGTTCTTCTGCCGTATGAGAATCAAAATACTTAATCATAATATTCTTTAAAATCGTGCTTTTTTGCGCAAGTTCTTCATAAAATGCGGAATCTTCTTTGCAAGCAAACCAAGTCGTAAAAATAACGGAAGCAGGCGGAGAATTTGTTCCGGGACGCGTAACGGCTCTAAGTCTCCCGAATCCTGAATAAACGGACAAAGCCGACTTTTCCGCGCCGTTTACATACCCCGAATCCGCATATCGTTTATCGGACGGGCGTTTTCCGGATGCGAAAGCAATCAGCGTAATAACGGTTATAGTCAGCGCAATAAAAGCTAAAATATACAGCAGCAGCTTATTTAGAGAAAACTTCATGCTTCACATTACCAAAAAAATGTGCAGACGCTCAAGAAGAATTTTATTCGATTCCGCACAAAAGATTGTGATGTAACACGAATAATTGAAACTCGTTATTTTTATCTATATACTATCGCACATACATTTTTGCCGTCATTAGGAGTTTTTATGTTCACCGACGTTGTAATTCTTGCGGGCGGATTCGGAGAGCGGCTTTGGCCTGCATCCCGCCCGGATTTTCCGAAACAATTTCTTTCGATAAACGGAGGAATTTCGTTTTTGCAAAATGCCGTACTGCGCGCACTTGCACTTAACGTAACAGGGAAAATAATAATAGCTACACGCAAAGGTCTTGAAACGGAGATTGCCGCTCAATGTACGGCTCTTGCAAAAACGTATGGCGGCGACAAGGCAAAAAAAATAAACGATGACATTCTTATCATTGCCGAACCGTCGGCAAAACACACTGCCGCTCCGATTATTCTTTGCTGCCGCCTCCTGAAGTTGCTGGAACCCGATACGGAGCATTCGCTGATCGTTCTTACAAGCGATCATATAATCGAGCCTATGGAAAACTTTGTCAGCGATGCAAAAAAAGCTTTTACGGCGGCTGCAGACGGAAATCTTGTTACATTCGGAATAAAGCCGACGGAGCCTGCAACCGGCTACGGCTACATACAAACGGAACTCCGAGCCGATTACGATGATACTTTTAAAATCAAATGTTTTACGGAAAAACCGGATGCTCATACCGCACAAAAATATCTTGCAGCCGGAAACTGCAGCTGGAACAGCGGAATGTTCGCGTTTACCGCAAAGTTTTTCATAGACGAACTTACAAAACTTACGCCGGAAATCGCCGACGCGTTTTTACCGCTTGCAGAAAGTCCGCTCCCTAAGCAGGGTAAAATAGGCGGGATAAATGCGATAACTTCATGGAAAGAGATGGATATTGCATATACAAAAACGGCTGCGATTTCCGTAGACGTTGCGCTTGCAGAAAAAACGGAACATTCATACATGGTAGCTGCATCTTTTTCATGGGACGATGTCGGAAGCTGGGATTCTTTTGCCCGCCATTCAAAAGGAACGGAAAACGCCGCAATTATCTCAAGTAAAAACTGCTTTGTTTATTCCGATATTCCGGTCGCTTTATGCGGAGCGGAAGATTTGAATATCATAATTAAAAACGGCAAAGCACTCGTGATGAAAAAAGGTGCGGATAATTTTGTACGCGATGCGGTAAAATATTTTCAAGATCAAAATAATCGGTAAGTGCAATAACTTTTTACAGGAGGAATTATGAACGAAACCTTACAAAATCTCAAAGACAGGGGATTTTTGTCTCAATGCACGGACATTGAAACGTTATCCGAAAAGATGGATAAAGGCGCGATAACATTTTATGAAGGCTGCGATCCTACCGGTTCAAGTCTGCATATCGGACACATGGTGCCGTATTTTGCATTCAAACATTTGTGCGAGGCGGGACATCGCGGCATTGCGCTTATCGGCGGCGGAACTGCCCGTATCGGAGACCCAAGCGGAAAAACCGAAATGCGTAAAATCATTTCCTACGAGCAGATAGATGCAAACTTCGAATCCATAAAAAAACAGCTCGACGGATTTTTGCATTTCGACGGTAAAAATATAATCACCGTAAACAATAAGGATTGGCTTTCCGAATTGAATTACATCGACTTTTTACGCGAAATCGGCTCATGTTTCAGTGTGAATAAAATGCTCACATTTGAAGCATACAAACAGCGTCTAGAAAAAGGACTTTCGTTTATCGAATTCAATTATCAGCTCCTTCAAGCATTCGATTATCTAAATCTGCATACAAAGTACGGCGCAACTTTGCAAATCGGCGGAGACGACCAGTGGGGAAACATTACTGCCGGCGTAGATTTAATTAGACGAAAATTGGGCGGAACGGCGGAATTAAATGCGGAACATGAAGCATTCGGACTTACGTTCCCGCTCATTATGACTGCCGACGGAAAGAAAATGGGCAAAACGGAAAAAGGCGCAATCTTCCTCGATACGAATATCACAAGTCCGTACGAATTCTTTCAGTATTGGAGAAACTGCGCAGATGACGATGTCCTGCGTTTTTTCAAGCTCTTTACATTCCTGTCCCTTAATGAAATAGATTCAATCTGCTCCGGAAATATAAACGAAGCAAAAGAACGGCTTGCTTATGAAGTAACGGCTGTAATCCACGGAAAGGACGAAGCGGAAAAAGCTTTGTCCGGCGCAAAAGCGGCTTTCGGCGGAGACGGCGATAAATCTCAGATGCCTACAACGGAGCTTCCGCGCTCAATGCTGGAAAACGGAATAGGGGTTATAGACCTTTTTGATGCTGCAAAAATCGGCGGCTCTAAAAGCGATATCCGCAGGCTTATTCAGCAAGGCGGAGCATACGTAAATTCTTCCGCCGTTACGGACGTAAAAACAGTGCTTACGATTAAAGATGCGGACGATTCGGGAGAATTTATTCTGCGTGCCGGAAAAAAGAAATTCGTGCGCGTAGTGATATGCGAACGCTAAAAGCCGGTTTTGAAAAGACTTAAAAAGTCTGCCGTTCGCTGCAACGGGAGTTTCTTGCAATCTTGCCGAAAACAAGAATCGTAAAGAAACCTGCGGACGGTAAAACCTCTTCAGAAGGATTCTGCGGCTTTAGCAACTTTGCTTTCTTCGGCAAGTTTTGATACAAGTCTTTTCGCTAATCGAATCGAACTGAGTTTACAGCCGCTTTGACGCAAGCCAATCAAAAAGTTTCAGCCCGCCGTCTTCAACATCGTCATTCAAAACATAAATCCAAGACGAATGACCGTCGAAAACATAGGGATTGCCTTTTTTATCTTTATAAAGACCGCTTAAATCGTGAACATCATCATAAATAACGTAATGCAAATCTTTGGGATTGAGAGCTTGGATACGCGGAACCGTAGCACCGTCGTGTTTTTCCATTTTAATCGACGTATCGCTGCGCGCCCGAGTAAACCACAATGGAACCTTTGCAAGCTCAGTCAACTGAAAATCCGTAATTTTGCTATCGGGATAAGCCTCGCAAGTAGGAAATGCTGCTGCAAAAAAATTAGGATATTGGAGCAGCATATTCAATGTCATGTAACCGCCTGCAGAGCAGCCTCCGACATATATCCGCTCCGTATCGATATAAGGATGCTCTGCGATAAAATTATCAATGAGGTCTTTTACTGCTGCACTGTAATACGAAACGCTTGCGGCGGGTTTCTTTTCCTTATTTTTGATTTTCAAATCGGTATTAAATAAAAAATTCGCGCTTTTTATAAAAGGCTTAAGTATTTTTGCAAGACTTCCTTCAATATCAACCGGCACCCAAAGCCGGTTTCCTGCTCCGTCTTTACTCACTGATTCAAGCCACGCGCTCGATGCTTGCGGCACAAGAACCGCAGCTCCGTCTTCAAAATGAGATTGAATTTTCCGTCCGGCAAGATTAACCGCCCGCGTACCTAAAATCGGCATATACCGGTTTCCACCGCCTTCAGCCACTCCGTGAAACCACACAATCAACGGAATTTTTTTGTTGTTCTCTCCGGATTTTTCAGGCGTCCAAAACGCATAACGCAAATCAATATCACCGGAATTGAACTCGGAAAACATAAACCGGGCAGCTTCCGCGCACACTGCAGCGGTACGCTTTCTTATAGTAAAATCAAGTTTGTCATTTTCAATCTTTAGCCCCCAAAGGGTTCCGGTATAAAAAATCGCTTTTATAAAAGGATTTCCCAAAGCATCTTCCGGTATTACGGAAAGTTTCAGAGTAATAAAATTACTTTCGCCTTCCATTTTATTGCCTTTCGAGTCGGAAATATAAGCATCGATAACATCCCGCTCTCCTTTTGAAAAGCCGATTCCGAGTCTAGCCTGCTCTTCAAGTGCAAAAATTCTTGTAACTTCAAAATCCTTGGGATTAATTTTATCAGCAGTAAAAGTCTTACCTGCGTTCAGTATGAGAGTATCGCCGACAGGTCCCCAATCATAGGGATTTATTACAAGAACATAATGATATTTTGCAGGCTCTGCAGCCGCTGCAAGAAATGAAATCGAATTAAAACCGTCCGCAGCAAAAATCTGCAAGCGGCAAAAAACAAACACGAATACGGCAATAAAAAACTTGTTCAAACTTTTCATGGCGACAATATAAAATATTTTAAAATCTAATACTACCGCTCCGAATGCCGGCTTCTCCAAAAAAAATTACCCCTGCAAAGCTAAAAACGCAGAGCAAGGGTAAATATTTTCCGCAAGATAAAAAACTGCCGGCATAAAACAACTGCCGAAAGCAAAATCCGCTTTTAAACGGGTCGCAAATAAAAGCATTCGCCGTTTACAGCCGAACAAATGCCTATTTTTTTATCAAAGCCGCAAAAGGATTGTAAGTATCTTCAAAGTCTTGATTTTCAAGATATTTTGCGGCTGTCTTGTCCTGTTCGGACGACGTCGCCGGAATAAGAGCAATGCGTTTTTTTGCCGCATCAACAGCTTTTATGCAAACGGAAAACGGCTCTCCTTCCTTAAAAACTTTTTTAAGATTCGTATTGCGCTCTATATTTTCAAGAGCGGAAATATGAACAAGCCCGTCAATACCTTCCGCAAGAGTAACAAAAAAACCGTAATCCGTAACTTTGGATATTACTCCGTCGATTTTATCGCCCTCACGATATTTTTGTTCGATGCCCTCCCACGGGTCGGCAGCAAGAGCTTTCATACTGACCGATACCCGTTCATGCTGCCAATCGGTCTTTATTACTTTTACCTTTACGCGCTGTCCGACGGAAAGAACGGAATTTATATCTTTTACACGGCTGACTGATATTTCCGAAACAGGCAGCAAGGCATTAAACGAACAGATATCGACAAAAGCACCGTAATCGTGAAGTGCGGTAATATCGCCTTCAACAACACTGCCCTCCTCTATTTTTTTGCTGAGCCGCTCAATTTCATCCTCATGAGCGGATTCAAGAACCGCTCTGTTAGACACGATTACGTTTTTACCGTTTTCTTTATATTCCCTAATCAAAAAAGTCTGCACTGTCCCTACATATCCGCCGCTTTCTTTCCGCTCACGAAAACCCATCTGCGAATACGGACAAAAAGCTCTCGTATTTCCCAAAAGAATTTCAAATCCGCCTTTTATTTCTTTTTCAACTTTGCCTTCCACGGGAATATGATTTTCAAACGCATTTTCCAAAGCCGAAGCATCCGCATTCTTACCCGCAATTTTCAAAGTAAAATACATTTCTCCGTTTCTATCTCCGGCAAAAAATACTTTCACTTTATCGCCCGGCTTTACAGCGCAAACACCGTTTTCATCACAAAGTTCAGCCTTATCGAGAATCCCCTCGCTTTTTGCATTCAAATCAAGAAAAATGCAATCTTCCGAAACCGCAACCACCTCGGTTTCAATCTGTTGACCTATTTCAAGTTTCGTAAACATAAAAACCTCTTTTATTTTACGGAATATAACACTTGCAAATAAAAAAATCGAGTATTTAGGGCGCAACCTTTTTTTTACAACCGGCTATCCGTTCCAACTGCAGAGGAAGTACATTCCTCTGCGGTTTCCACTTCTATCCGGCGCAGGATTTGTTTCCCGTCGTTTGCAAGTCTTCCGTTTTTTAGCGGATCAACCGCACCGTATACCGAATAAAAATTACGCGCCGGTGGTGCAAGGAATTTTTTGTACTCATGCGCTTTCGCGCATTGTAAATCCGGCGCAGGATTTGTTTCCCGTCGTTTGCAAGTCTTCCGTTTTTTAGCGGATCAACCGCACCGTATACCGAATAAAAATTACGCGCCGGTGGTGCAAGGAATTTTTTGTACTCATGCGCTTTCGCGCATTGTAAATCCGGCGCAGGCTTAATCTCCGGCATTTACATTATTTTTAGACGCAAGACCTGCCGCTTTTGTAAATATCTTTTCCATATATTGCGCTTCGCTTTCGGAAATACCCGCTCTCGATAAAATCGAACGCCAGAAACTTTCCATATCCGAACGTCCCGTAACGCTAAAAAAACCAATCTTCTGCAGACTGTCTGCAATTTTAAATACGGTTTTATCGATACGCGCAAGCGATAAAGGAGTATAACCGCTTATTTTCCCCGTATTTTTACGGAATAAGTGATAGCAAATAATCTGCACCGCGTGAGACAAATTTAAGGAAGCAAAATTATTACTGGAAGGAATGGTTACGCCGAGCGTGCATTCCGCCAATTGCTCGTCCGTAAGACCCGTGCGTTCGTTACCGAATACAACTGCAATGTTTGAGCCGCAAGAAAAATCTCCCGTTACGTTATCCGCATATTCCGAAAATTCTTCGGGAAGCAATAACTTTCCTTTACGCTTTTTTCCGCGGCGTCTGGTCGTTCCCGCAGCAAGCGTACAATCGGCGGAAGCATCTTTTATCGAATCGAAAAATTGCGCATTCTCATAAATATATGCGGCATGAATTGCGAGAACCCGTATTTTTCCCTCGTCATAATCTTCTTGTTTCCCGACTATGCGCAAATGCGTAATATCGTTATTTGCCATTGCGCGGCAGGCAGCACCGATGTTTCTGCATTCGTCCGGATGATCTAAAATAATATAAATCTTATTTAAATCCATGATTAAATTATAGCAAACGCACAAATAAAAGTAAAAGATTGAGCGATTAACAGACAGGGCCTCAGCATGAAAAAAGGATCTGAGCTCTAAACTCATCGTCGTAGATACAAGCGCGCTTGCCCATACTGAGCGTATCCATTTTAGAGAGCATCTTAATTCTGT
>CAUUVZ010000013.1:0-43258 GCA_963548875.1 uncultured Treponema sp.
TCAGTTCCGGACAGAGCGACGCAACGAATTTCATCATGCAGCAGTTCAGTGAATCAGGCTTTATCAATGCTAAAAGTTCCAGCAGCCATCCGTAGCACGGGATTCGCTTTATTCCAAATGATTTTGCAAGAAATGTGGATACCGTTTTTGTCGTCGCCCATGAATGTATCCGCATCACGCTCTTTAATTCGCACATACTGCCGAGCGTTACGATTATAACCGCGTCTTTTATGCTGCAAAAATATCCGTCATATTCAACTTCCGTTTCTAACTCATCGAGTGCATCTATCAGTTCTTCCCAACCCATGCGCTTATTATTGCTTATTTTTTATTTTTTTGGGCAGCCTTTGCAAAAACTGAGTTCCGTGAGACCCTAAATCCCCTAAAGTTGTAGATTAAGCTGCCGGTTTTAATAAGCCGGCTTCAAACAGTTCCCGATAAATCATAGGAGGATAACCTTGCAGATTCATTGTGGTAATCCTTCGTCGGTTGTAGTAGACAATAAACCTCCAGACGATTTTCTTTACTTCTTCCCTTTTTAATTTTGTTGTATCTATGTGGTATAGTTTCTCCTTCTTCAGCGTCGCAAAAAAGGATTCCATCCTCGCATTATCATAACACTTTCCCACACCGCTCATGCTTTGAATTGCATGACGGCGAGCCAATTCGCTTTTATATGCCTCGCTCGTGTATTGAGAGCCTGCGTCACTGTGATGTATGAGCCCATCATCCGGCTTTCTTAATTCGTATGCATCCTTTAGAGCTCGTATACAAAGCTCTTTTTTCATGTTATCGTCCATTGCAACTGTGATTATCTCTCCTGCAAAGCAGTCCATTATCGGTGCAATATACAGTTTTCCGTCTTTGCACGGAACCTGCGTTATGTCGGTCAGCCATTTCTTGTTAGGCGCATCTGAACTAAAGTCTCCTTTCAGAAGATTTTCAGGCCGTTGCGCCTTTCTGTCGGCTTTGGTAAGCCCATCGGGACTTCTTCTACTCTTATGCAGCAGGTTTCCCTTCCTCATCGCTCTTATTACAGTCGAGCGAGAAACTTTTATGCCTCGTTGCTCAAGTGCCAATCGTATTCTCTGTATACCATAGTTATCGTTTTCAGGATCTTGTGAAAGAATCTTATGTATTTCGACCAGAAGAAGTTGCCAGCTTTTTATTTTGTTACGGTTCCGTTTCCACTTGTAAAAGCCCGTCTCGCTCACCTTTAGGGTACTGCACATCTTCACAATTGACCACATTTTTTCCTTTGCGTTTTCCAAAATGTAGCTGAATAACCCTTGCGTGCTTACTTCTTCCGGTCTACGACGAAAAAACCGAGAGCGTCCTTGAGGATTTCGTTTCTTAAAATTGAACAACTGAACAAAGTGTGAACTTTGGAAGGTGTTCATAAATTCCCTGCCTAAAGAAGCTTCAAGTCCGTTTATTTCTTCAACTATTTTATAGAGCAAAGATTCATTTATACATTTCTCTTTTATGTTGCTGTTTTGGTGATTGCCGTAAGGTTACAGCGATTAGCCGCTCTGAAATACTCGAGCTGAGAAACTTTTATTTTGATAATTTAATGCTTTCCTGTTACCGTTTTTTTATTTTTTTGTTATTCTATGAAAACCCCGATACGGGCTGCGAGGAATATCCAAATGTCAAAAACTTACGGAAAGCATCTTCTTACGGTGCTTTTATTGTTCTGCCTTAATTCAACCTTTGCTGAAAGCTACATACCTGAAACTTCCGAAAAAAATCCGGAAATATCCGAACTTTCGCTGGACGATGCGATTTCATCCGCATTAAAAAACAATACGGGAATCAAAAATGCAAAAAGCGCACTTGATTTATTGAAAACTAAAAATACTTTTTCATGGAACAGTGCAAGTCCTTCAGTAGGTTTAAGCGGAAATTATGTCGATGATTTGGAAAATAAAACTTCATCTTTGTCGATTTCCGGTTCGATAAACATATCATTGTCGGCAAATCTTTATTCGGAAATACAAAGTGCAAAACTTAATTACGAAAAGGGAAAATTATCTTACGCGGAAACTTTGAGAAACGTTGAATGCAATGTACGGAAAGCTTTTTACGGGCTTTTATATGAACGCGAAAATATTGCTCTTCAAAAACGCAATCTTGAAACAAGTGAAATTCAATTTAAGCAGAATCAAGAGAAATTCCGCAACGGAAGCGTTTCCGAACTTGACGTACTTACAAGCCGCGTTAATTATGAACAGAAAAAGCCTGCCGTTGAACAAGCTGAAATTACATTTGCGAACGACCTTGATTCATTTAAACAGCTTATCGGAATTCCACAAAATGTAAAAATCGAATTAAAAGGCTCTCTCGATGACGTACTTGCAATAAAACAAATTACGCTTCCGCAAAATTCAGACCTTGCAGCGGATTTCCCGGTGATTGCAGAGGCGGAAAACAATGTAAAAATTGCGGAAAATGCTTTGCTTGCCTCGCGCTTTAGGGCATATTCACCTAACATAAGCGGCGGTTACACTTACGGTAAATCAAAATCTTCCGCGTTTGATGAATGGTCGGAAACAAATCGCATTACAGCCGGAGTTTCCATTCCGCTGGACGGAATTATGCCGTGGTCAGCATCCGCCTTAGGCGTAAAAAGCGCGAAAACTTCTTTGGAGCAGGCTAAAATCAATCTTGAAAACGAAAAATCTTCTGCGGTAATCAAAACGGAAAGCTATATACGAAAAATAAATCAGGCAGTTCTGCAGATAGATTCGTTAAAAGCGAATGTTGAACTTGCGGAGCAGTCTTACAAGATGACACAAACCGCTTACAATTACGGTAAAAAGGATCTTTTAAGCCTGCAAAATGCTTCTGATAATCTTTTGAGTGCACAGGTCAGCTTAAAATCACAGGCATATTCGCTTATAAGCACGATTTTAGATTTGGAAAAAACGCTCGGCATTGATTTTGGAACGCTTGGACGCTAGATAAAATGATTTTGAAAATTAAAAAAACTCAAAAGTCCATATTGTTTATAAAAAATCCGAAACAAAAGGAATATTATTTATGAGTGAAGTTCTGTTTATACAGCCTGCAAAGATGAGCGATATTGAATCGATAATGCCGATTTTCGAATACGCACGAAAAATTATGAGCGGCACCGGTAATCCTAATCAATGGGAAACCGGATATCCGTCAAAGGAGCTTATCGAACACGATATTCAAAACGGAAATCTTTATACGATTATTGACGGACGTGAAATAAACGGCGTATTTGCGCTGATTGCGGGAATTGAGCCGACATATTCGTCTATCGACGGTAAATGGCTGAACGACGAGCCGTATGCAACAATCCACAGCCTTGCATCCAACGGAAAAACAAAAGGGATTTTTGATACCGCCGTAAATTATGCAAAAATCTTGTATGAGAATCTAAGGATTGATACGCATGAGGAAAATAAAATTATGCGTTATTTAATGGAAAAAAATAAATTTAAATTCTGCGGAACCATACATATTGACCCATGTTCCGATTGTGCAGATAAAGACAGAATACGGCTTGCGTATCATTGGCACAGGACACAACCGCTTTCAATTCAATATGTGTGAAGAAAGCAGCAGCACGGTTTTAGACAATGCTGTTTGACGGAAGAATGTCTTGCAGATACGTAAAAATGCGGAAAAACGGTAGAAGGTGAAAGATTAAGCCTGCGCCGGATTGCAGGGGCGCACGTAAGTGCGTTGCGAAATGAGCGTAAGCGAACGGAGCAATGGAGCCGAAAGGCGGAACCCCGAAAAGCCGATTACGGAACAAGTTTGCGCCCTGAATGATTTTAAGAGATTTTATATCAGACGATTAAAATAGAAGAGGAAAATATGAGTGAAAAAAAATTATCCAAGAAGATGACGATTTTGGCGGTTGGAGCAATTATCGCGCTCACCGTTATTGCCGTTGTTGTAATCAATTTGATGAAAAAAAGCGGCGGAGCGATGATGTTCATAGACGGAACTCTTCCGGAACAGAACGCACTGCCTGTTTCTGTAAGGACTACGGAAGCCGCTTTTTCTACGCTGACGGACTATGTTATTACAAACGGAGAAGTTCAGTCGCAAAGTTCGATAGAAGTGTATCCGTCCATGAGCGGAAAACTTGCTTCTGTCAACGTCATGCTCGGTTCTGCCGTAAAGGCGGGCGATATCATTGCGCGGATTGACCCCTCCGAGCCCGGCACAAACTATGCGCTCAGTCCCGTTACGGCTCCGATAAGCGGAAATATCATTTCTTCTCCGCTAAAGCGCGGCGCAAAAGTTTCGACAACGAGCGTTATTGCGATGATAGGCGACTTGGAAAATCTGCAAGTATCGGCAAATATTCCTGAGCGGTATGTGGCGGAACTGAAAATCGGACTGAAAGCTGAAGTTTCCCTTGAGGCCTACCCCGATGTCATCTTTTCCGCACAGGTGGCGCGTATTTCTCCGGTTGTGGATGCCGCAACGCGCACAAAAACGGTGCTTTTGACATTCAATAAAAGCGATTCGCGCATAAATGCCGGTATGTTTGCAAAAGTTAAATTGTACACGTCAACATATAAGGGATTTGTTACGATTCCGTCCGATGCGGTTATATCGCAGGACGAGGAGAATCATATTTTTATTTTGAATGACGACGGCACGGTTTCAAAACGAATTGTAAAACTTGGAAAAAGCGTTGACGGCTCTGTTCAAGTTACGGATAACCTTATGCAGGGAGAAAAAGTTGTATACGAAGGTATGCTTTCTCTTGCCGACGGCGTAAAAGCACGCGATATAGAAGACGTGAATGCCGCCAAAACGCAGCAGACTTCTCAAGATGAAAAAGAAATGCCTGCAATTACGGAAGAAGGTACTGCGGACAGTCAGACGGCGGTATCCGATTCGAAAATGACTATAAAAATGGACGGCAAAGCGAAAAAGTTTTCTAAGAAGGCGGCTAAAAAATGAGTCTTTCACGAAAAACGCTTGAACACCCTGTCCTGACGCTGATTGTCTTTTTTTTGTTAGGCTTCGTTTCTCTTTTTACGATAAAAAATATCGCGCTCGGACTTTTTCCGGACGTGGAAGCCCCATTCGTGCTTGTTATGACGACGTACTCCAAAGCAGGGCCTGAATCCGTTGAAAAGTCGATTACCAAACCGCTTGAAAGTTCTTTAGTGAGCGTCAACGGACTAAAAAACCTGTATTCACAGTCATCGGAAGGCTCTTCCACCATTCAACTTGAATTTGAATACGGCACGAACCTCGATAATGCCGTCTCCGATATCCGCGACAAACTTGACCGCGTAGCGCGCGCCATCCCCGACGGAGCGGGCTCACCGATGATATTCAGAATGTCCGGCGATTCGATGCCGATTATGGACATTGCAGTGCGCGGCAACCGTTCCGTTGACGATATAAAACAAATTGCTGAAGACGATATTGTAGATATCATCGAACAGGCGGACGGCGTTGCGGAAGCGTCGGTAAGCGGCGGACGAAAAAAGCAGGTCTGCGTCGATTTAAGTCAAAATCGACTTGCCGCATACGGATATTCGGTGTCGCAGGTTGCCGCCGCATTATCAAAACAAAATCTTGAACTTGGCGGCGGCACGTTACGCGACGGGCAGAAAAGTTATGTTGTCCGCACAACCGGCGAGTTTACAAGCATAGACGAAATCAACAGAACGGTTATTTCAACGATAAACGGTTACGACGTGCGTTTAAGCGACGTGGGAAAGGCGTATCTTGGGTTTGCGGACATGGCAAGCGAAGTTTTTATCAACGGTGAACACGGCGTATATGTTTCCGTTACAAAACAGTCCGGCAAAAACACTGTTTCCGTCGCAAATGCAGTCTACAAAAAAATCGATCAGCTTAAGACAACGCTTCCGTCGGATATTACGCTTGAAATCATCAGCGACGATACGACAATAATCCGCGATACGATAAACACGCTTGTTCAGTCGGCATGGCAGGGATTGCTCCTTGCCGTCCTAATCCTCTTTATCTTTTTGCAGAATTTCAAAAGCACTATCATAATTTCGATTTCCATACCGCTTTCGATTCTCATAACGCTGCTTGCAATGAGTTTTGCGGGTCTTACGCTTAACATGATGACGCTCACGGGTCTTATACTCGGAGTCGGAATGATTGTTGACGCGTCAATCGTTATGATTGACAACATTTATTCCTACCGTGCGCGCGGTGCAAAAGCGCGGATTGCAGCCGTACTCGGCTCACAGGAAATGATTATGTCCGTCGTTTCGGGCAACTTAACGACGGTGTGCGTATTTGTGCCCTTCCTGTTTTTTATGAAAGAACTTGAGATGATCGGGCAGATTTTCAAAAGCATGATTTTTACAATCGTTATCGCGCTTGTTTCATCTTTATTCGTTGCGGTCTTTTTAGTGCCGGTACTTGCAGGAGTTTTCCTGCCTCTGTCCAACAGAAAAGAAAAGCCTGTAAAAAACATAATGCTTAAAACCATGTATGCACTTTTTCAAAAACTGATGGATAAAATCACAGATTTTTACGGGCGGCTTCTTAACTTCGCACTTAATAACCGGCTCATCACGATTCTTGTTTCCATAAGCCTGCTTGTTGTCTCGTTTGCGCTTATTCCTACAATGAAAGTCGATATGCTTTCGTTTGGTAACGATGATTCCGTAACGCTCAATATTACAATGCCTATCGGAACACCGCTTTCCGAGACAAAACGGGTTACGCTCAATTTTGAAGACATTATCAGAAGCGAAGTCAAAGGTTATAAGACGATTATTTCAAGTATCGGTTCCGGCGGCTGGCGTTCGACTCTTTCCTACAAGGCAAATATTCAAATTACGCTGCCGGATTCAAAAAATCAAATCGACAATGCGGAAACGGTCAAACAAAAACTCCGCGCTCACTTTGAAGATTTTACACAAGCTTCATTCAGCTTTGACCAAGGATTCCGCGGGCAGATTGCGGGTTCGGACATCAGCATCGCGCTGCGCTCAAACGATCTTGATGCCGCGCTTGAAGTTGCGGAAAAAATACGCGGAGTAATGGATAATATTGCCGACATCGGTGAATCGTCCGTCGATACGGAAGAAGGCTTGCCGGAAGTGGAAGTCGTTATCGACCGAGACAGATCGTATTCGTTCGGAATAGACGTTACGACTGTCGCTGACGAAATTAACCGCGCAATAAACGGAGTTACATCCACCGTTTACCGCGTCGGCGGCAAAGAATACAATGTTATTGTCATGTACCGCGAAGAAGACCGCTCAAAGGTTATCGATTTGGAATCGATGTATGTGCGCGGCTCTAAAGGAATGGTTGCCGTTTCTAACTTTGCGACGCTCAGGCGCGGTCTTGGCCCCGTTACAATTCGACGCGAAAACCAGCGGAGAATTATCAATGTGTCTGCGAATATCGTTTCAAAGGAAAACGCCAACGTTGTCGAAGAAAAAATCAAAAAAGGTATTGCAGAGTCTCTTATTCTGCCTGAAAACGTACAGATAAGTTATGAAGGCTCGTGGGGAAAAATCAATTCTCAGATGCGCGTATATCTTTTAATCATAGCAACGGCTATCATTCTTGTATTCGGCGTTATGGCGGCAACCTACGAATCGTTTAAGGCACCGCTTATAAACCTTGCGACAATTCCGTTTATGATAATCGGCGTTGTGTTCATCTATAAAATAATCGGGCAGGCGGTGTCGATTATGGCGATGGTCGGTTTGATTATGCTGGTAGGAATTGTAGTCAACAACGGTATTATCCTCGTTGACTACACAAATCTTCTTCGAGGGCGCGGCATTCCTCTTAAAGATGCCTGCTACAAGGCAGGAACAAGCCGTCTTCGCCCTGTATTGATGACAACATTGACGACTATATTGGGAATGCTTCCTATGTGCTTTGCTTCCGAAGGACAGGCGGCTATGGTTCAGCCTATCGGCGTTGCAGTTGTAGGAGGACTTGCGTCCAGCACATTCGTAACGCTGCTTTTAATCCCCGTGCTGTACTCGCTGTTTATGCGCGATAAGAAAAAATCTTCACGGCTCCGTATTGAACATGAAGACAAAATAATTGAGGAATAATGGGAGAATCTATGGACTACAGAGTTGAAATAATTGCAAATCAATCTGTTGAAGACGACATAACGGATCTTTTGGAACATGAACTTCCGGATATTGAATACACGGTTCTTCCCGTTGTTCACGGAAAGGGGCTTAGAACAAAAAAACTGGGAACATCAATATGGCCCGAGCAGAATTTTGTTTTGTTCTCGTACATAAGCAAAGAAAACGCGCTTAAAGTAAAGGAGATAATAGCAGCATTAAAAGAAAAGTTTCCCGATGAGGGAATTTCGTTTTTTTGCTCAAAAGAAGCTCAACTCTAGGCACTCGTAAATCCGAACTTACCGATTGAACTTTTATGTACGACACAAAAAGCCGGGCAACGTAAATATTGTCCGGCTTTTTTATCGATTATTCTGACTTAATAAAATCAGTTTTTATTGCGTATTATGCGGAATCCTGTGTCTTCGGCTTTATCTTTTGTGCAAGGCCACTCTTTCAATGCAAGTCCGCCGTAGCCGTCTTTATAAGAGCCGCCCAGACAGACATAGCCGTATATTGTCGCCCATGTTGAAGTAAACTCCTTGGCGTTCCCGGACATATCGCACAAACCTAGCGCGTTCGGCGATTTTTTACCGACTTCCTGCAATGAAGATGAGTTTTTCTTAAAGTGCGCAAAGTTTTGTGCTTGGGCTTCGCCTGCTCCGTCAGTATAGCCTGCGAAAGGCTGCATGAAACCTTTGTCGTAGTCATACGGGGCGTTTACAAATCCCGGCCCGCTTGACGCTCCCATAGCAGCCCATCGCCATTGATTTTCATCCGGCAGATACCATCCGTCCGCATTCGATTCGGTCGTTATTTTTCCGCCGTTTATTATGTAGTAGGGCTTTTTACCTTCCCTGATGCTTAGCGCATTGCAGAATTCGGCAATATCGTTGAACGAAACATTCGTTACGGGCTTATTGTCGCCTCGGTTTTCTCCTTCCGGGACGGGATTGTCTTTTCCGGTAATCTCGGCATACATTTTCTGCGTTACTTCAGTCTTTGTCATCATGAATGCGGCGACTCTTGGAGTTCCGTTCTTTGCGACAAATGAGCCTTCGGGAACGTCGATTATGTCGGAAGATTCTATAATCGATTTCGGAGCTTCGTATTTTGACGGGTCGAATTTACAAACCGTAAACGAATCCGGCGGCACTTCAAGTTCAAAAGAATTTGCGCCGACAAGGACGGTGATTTTATACGTCTGCCCGACGGAACCGTTTCCTCCACCCGGAATATTTCCAATCAAAAGAGAAATCGAACCGTCTTTCTGCTTGATTGCCGTTTTGAAAATATCGCTCGTGTCGCTTGTAGAAAGATCGCTTTCGGTTTTTACGCGGACACTTCCGGGACGCACTTCTCGGCTCATCCTCTTTAGGACATAGTAAGCAGGGTTTATGATAAGTTTGTCGTCGTTAGGATCGTCGTTTCCTTTCGTATCGACGTGGATGGGCGCATGGCACTTGTTCGTAACTTCATGCGTCGGGCCTCCGTTTTCATCGAGCAGGAGATTCCAGTCAATCCAAGAACGAGAGCCGTTTTCAAAACAGTTAATCATATCGTAGATGTAGCGGCGCGCAGGATACCATTCCCGAAGAACAGGGCCGTTTTCCTGGCAGGCTTCGCTTGCATAAAGCTCCGCACCGTAATTTTCTTTCGCTTCTTTTAAAAGATTGTAGGCGCGCCCCCATGAAGTTCCGGCATTTCCGAGACCGCCGTACCAATGGAACGCAATGCCGTCTATGTATTTTGCCGCATCCGCATCTTGGAACACGCTTCTGTTCCATTCTTCAAATCCGTCGGCATGGCTTTTTATTCCGGCGTATGCCTGGTTAGGTCTGTCCCAATCCCATACGACCAATTTTATGCCGCCTTTTCCGCTTGCCTCTTTGTAGCCGTTATTTACCAAAGCCGGTCCAAGATGACCTTTGATAAATGTCTTTGCGGCATCCGGTTTCCACAAGCAGCATTCCCATGCAGGGTGATTTTCAGCTTCGTTGTTCAAAGAAAGCGAATAAATATCTATGCCGTTATCCTTCATCGCGTTCAGATATTTTATAAAATAGTCGGCATAAGCAGGATAATATTCTTGCTTTACGGAATGATTTTTGTACTGATTTCCCGGAAGCTGCATCCATGTTCCGCCGAGTGCGGTTCCGCCCGGACGCTGCCCGCCGCCTTTAAACCAAGCCGGAGGCGACCACGGAGCTGCAAAAACGGTAAGCTTTTTTTCGTGCTTCGGAAAATCGGAAGCGTTATCCGGATATTTTGACACGAAAGTATCGTTCACGTATTTAAGCGCAGGAATTATTACATTCGTATCCTGAGCGTCGAGCTTGAACCATTTTAAGTCCGGATTGGAACTCAAAGTTACCCCATCGGATTCAAAAATTCCCGGGTCGGGATTAGTGTTGTTCCTGCTCGCCTTTCCATCTTTATCGTCTTCAAGCGACGGGTCATGGCAATAATCGTAGAATTTCGTGGAAAAATCGCATGAACCGATGCTTATACGTGCGACGCTGTAGCGGCTTCCCTTTTCTCCGAAGTAAAGGTCGTAAACAAAATCTCTGTTTTTCTTGTTGAGCCGGTTTATGTTGTAAAGAGCCGCATCCGTAAACGCTCCTCCTACGCCGACCATTTCTTGGTCGGTTTCGTCCGTTTTTATGCGGATATAACTGCTCGCAGCGGTTTTTCCGGTCTCAACGGGAATCGGGCTAAGGTAGCGATCCAGCATTCCGTCCTTTGTGGTGCGATACACAATCACGCTGTTTCCGGTTACTTTTACATCACTGGGTTCTCCCGTAGGCATGTAACCCATCTCAAAAAAGTTCTGCCAGTCATCGTTACTTTCTGCAGGAACATAAACCGTTTCGGTCTTTGTTATCGTTTCGGTTTCCGTTATATACTGCTTACAGGAATACAGTATCGGAAACAAAACCGCCAATAATGCAATCGTTCTTAAATGTCCGTGCATTTTTTTCATGTACATCTCCATAATAATATGAATTTCCGTATATACGGATTTAAAAGGGTGAGATTCAATGCGGTTGTCCGTTTTATAGAGCGTATTGCCGCATGAACTAAAACGCGCGTATTTACATATAGAGAATAAAATTATTCCTTTTCGACATTTATTATAAAACTCGTATGGATATGCAAATAAAGAATATTCTGTAAAAAATTAACAAATATAGCAGATTTTTAAACTTGCGCAGAAAACGGCAAATCGTACTTAGCATAAAATTAACGTTGATATAGTGCTAATACGCAATACCGCAAGAAAATCTTTCTCTTGCCATATAATCGATTATTCATTTATACTTTGCCCATGCGTAAACGGCAATTTTTTACGGTGATTATTTTGTGCGTGAGTTTTACGCTGTATGCGGAGCGTTCGATTGTAACGGGCATTCAAGCTGCAGCCGGTAAAAACTCGAGAATAAATGTTTCATGGATTCTTCCTGCAGATAACGAAAGCGAAATATCAAAAATATTGGTATTCAAAAGCATAAAACCCATAAGTTCTTCCTACGATTTAATCGGACTTGCGCCCGCAGCGGAACTGAAGCCGGATACAAGCGCATGGACTGACAATGTAAAAGATTACAGCGAATATTATTATGCCGTAATTGCGGAAAGCGGCGGGCACAGAAATACGCTCATACTTCCTTCAATAAATTCGACGGTAAAAGGCATTCGTTTGCATATACCAGAAAGAAATGAGCCGCAAAAATTAAGCGCATCCGCGGAAGAAAAAATATACGGTGCGGATACAAATAGAATGAGGGAAACTCCTCTTCCCATTCTTGAAATAAGCGGAATATCGAATAAAAAAAAGATTGAAATGAGTAAAAGTTCCAAAGCCGCCGCGAAAACTTTGACGGGTTCCGTTGTAAGAAAACGTACGGAGAGATTGAATTTTTATGTTTTTGAAGAAGATTTGATTTCTCCCGACGGCGGGGACGATTTTTTACTTTTTGAAATACTGCGTAAATACTTTATTCAAAAAAAGTACGCGGAATCGATTGATTATCTTGAAAAATTGCTTGGTACGAATATCAGCGAAAGCGTAGACAGTCGTGCAAGATTCTACCTTGCGGAATCTTATTATTTTTCAAAAAATTACGAAAAGGCGGTTTTAACTTTTCTTCCCGTTTACGATAAATTTCCTTCACTTACAAAAAAATGGATCGATTCTTCTTTTGACCTTATGCCGCCGCCTGCCGATAAGTAAAAATCGTATTTAAGCGGACGTAAATATAACACCTTGTAATTTAGAGATTATATTCTATAATAAAGACGAAATTTTAGGGGGTGCCGATTATTTTTTAATCCGTGCCGTTCCGAAAATTGAGGAGTTTTTATGAAGAAGAAAATAATATTTTTTATTTCCGCCGCTCTTATATTTTTTTCCTGCAATTATCAGATTCCCGAAAAAGTTTCAATAAAAACAAAAGCGCAATATTCTTTCTATCTCGGTGATTTTTCGCAGAATTTTTCGGATTATATTTCGGTCGCAACGCTGGATAAGCAGATGAACGGCAATAAAGCTCCCGGTCAGACAAAAATAAATATCTACGATTATAATCCGGACGGAAACGATTCCGTGCAAAAATTTTTGATTGATTTTAAGATGAAAGAAATTCCCGTTGATGTTGCCGAATATCTTAAAGGAATGGATTTTTCTTCTCAATTGAACGGACAATCTTTTGAAAAAACCGTAAAAACGCCTGCGCTTACTTCCGCGCCGGCACAAAAGACTCTTCATCTGCCGGACATAAGCGAAAAAATCCGTTCTACGGCAAATTTCAGCGTTCCGGGATTTCCCATTGCCGAAACG
The DNA here is from genome assembly GCA_963548875.1 of uncultured Treponema sp. GTDB lineage: Bacteria > Spirochaetota > Spirochaetia > Treponematales > Treponemataceae > Treponema_D. The sequence goes on from CAUUVZ010000013.1 coordinate 12,934, forward strand.
GGTTCGGCTATTACGATTCCGCCGATTTCGAGAACAATAAATATTACAAGTCCGGATTTTAAAACGATGGATTTTTCTTCCGGCTCTTTACTGTTTTCGATATTGCCGGGCGGAGTAAATCCTTCTCCGGATTTTCATACTAGTCTCAAAGTCGAGCTGCAGACAAAAACCGGCGAAGTTATTTCTTCCAAATCCGGTGTGGATATAACAACAGGGGATGATATTGCATTGCCTGTTGCCGGAAAAAGTATCTATCCCGAGATGAAACTTGTAGTTTCGGGAACCGCTTCAGGCGGTACATTGGGACATACTACGAATTTTAACGTTACATCAAGATTTTCCGACGATACGAAACTTTCAAGAGTTACCGGATTAAAAATGTCCACCGCTCAGTTGGGAACTACAAACATAGAGAACGACTTTAATGTTGCGACATCGGACAATTTCATCGAATGCACGATAGGTGAAAATTCATATATAAAAATAATCTCCAAACTTCCCGAAGGCTGGAGCGGAGTAAAAACAAATCCGACGATTTCCGTGTCGGGCGCAATGGATGCTGCGGACGGAGACTTTGATAAAACGGCGGAAACAGAAAGCTTTTTGTTAAACCGCACACTGAACCTTGAAAACAAACAGTTTAAAAAAGGAAAAATAAATATCAGCGGAACATTTGCTATAGAACTTGACAATGCAACGCTCAATTTCGAAAGTACGTCTACGGACATAAAAATCGACACACAATTTGCAATATCAAAAGTAAAATCGGTTACGATGGATTTTACCGAGATAAAAGACCGGCTTAAAGCAAATCTATCCGAGCAAATGCCATTGGATGTCAGTAAATATGTCGATTACATGCAATTGGAAGAATCGGGAATAAAAGTTACGTATACTAATACGCTTCCTGCCGGTAACGATATTAAAATAAAAGCAAAATCCGATTTTTTCGGATTGGACGAAACAAACGAAATATATTCAAATAAAATCGACGAAATATTGAGCTTAATGGGGCAGGCAAAAACGATACATCCATCCTCCGACAATACCGTAGATTTTAATGTCGACTTCACATTGCCCCCGCCTTTATCGCCCGCCCCGGCAGATAAAGTTTACGCAACGCTGAAAGATATCGAGCTGGACAAAGAATATAAATTATCGGTTAAGGTGGATCCGATTTTCGATTGGAAAGAAATAGGATTAAAAACGAATGAGCTGACTCCTATTGATTTTAAGATGGATATGGGATTGAGCTTCGGAAGTCTGTTCAATGAAATTCAGGATAAGCTCGGAGAGTCGGCTTTTTTGAACAATATTTATATAGACTCAATCCCCGTTTATCTGTATTGCGCGAGACCCGAAGGTCTTAATGTTTTGGATGATTTGTCTTTTATAGGAAACATCGACATAAATATAAAAGATGAACACGGAAACATTCAGGGGGAGACGATACAACTTGCAGACGGTTCAAAACATTTTAGCTTTAAACCCGGCAAAGCATTGATTACGGATAAAAACGGTATCGTTATCAATAATATCGAACTTGACGAATACGCTTTCAGCGGACATCTTGAAAGAATTTTCAATCAACGTAAACCGGACGGCTCTTTCTATGACGGAACTATGAGCGTAAATTCGTCGATAAAATTTTCCGGTAACGGCGGCGATCCTGTAGTTAAAATCAAAAAAGAAGAGCTGGAAAATCTAAAATCTTCGGCGGCAACTTCAATAAAAATCTCCGCACGCATTGTGCTCCCGCTTAAATTTGAAATAAAGAACAAGGACATAGATATAGACATATTGAAACTTACTTCCGCAGACCCAAATCAAGATTTGTTCAGGCGTACGGAAGCTACGGAACTCGATAAAATCAATAAATATATTGACGCGATAAAATCCGTTGAGATTTTGTATGCGCCGGTAGAGAGCTTTATTTCGTACGAAGGAAAGTCGGCATCGCCTAAACTGGTATTCGATACGAACATATCGTCTTTAGCCGCACCCAAACACGAATTTTCAATAAACGGCGGCTCCGTACTCATTGATATAGACGATACGCGGCAGATTTTGCAAAAATATCCGTTTACGCCTAAAGCGAATTTTACTTTTCCGAAAGGGAAATTTTATATCAGAAGAAATGCGACGGTCGGTGCAAACCTTGCAATAAGAATTAAAACGGACGGAACGGTTCCGCTTTTCGGAGATTAAAATGATAAAAAAATATGCTGTTGTTTTTTCACTGTTTTTGATTTCCTCGCTGCTGTTTGCAGAAGTTATCCGCCCCGCACACCGCTATTTTGAAATCGGTATTGCAGCGGAAGCAGGACTTTCAAATAATAGCCTTACGGCAAAAGATTTGCTAAAAAAAGAGCTTATAATCGATCTTAATAAACTTGCGGACGATATGCCTAAAAAAGGTTTGAGTTTTGACGCGGCTGCGGATTTATCACTGTTTATGAATTTAAATCTAAAAAACGGCGTTCATGCAGGCTTAAACATCGGTACCGACGTAACCGGAAACGTTACCGTATCAAGAGGGATTTTCGACTTTTTAGGGCACGGGAACGAGCTCGGCGAAAAAATAAGATCCGGCGGGGAGATTTACGGCGATGTGTTTGCGTATGTTACAACGTCGGCGGGTTTTAAAATAAATCGAATACTTTTTAAAGTAAGTCCGTCAATCTTTACTCCGCTTTTTCATATGGAATCTTCCGGCATGAAGGCATCGTTTGTAAACGGTCCGAGCGGCTCCATAAAAGCAACGCTTGCCTCCGATATTAAAATCTATTCTTACACAGACATATCTCCGCTCCTCGATAAAAATTCCGGCTCTTCTTTCGAACCTGCAAATATGAGCGGGACAAAATTCGGATTCGATATGGAAATAAGAGCGGAATTACCGGTTTTCAGGACATTGCAGTGCGGAGGCTATATGCGGATTCCGATCGTACCGGGAAGAATGGATAACATGATGACTGCAACGTTTTCGACCGAGTATGAATCGGAAAATATGAAATCGCTGCTGCAAAACGACTCCGCAAACAATTCCGGATACAATATTTCCGACATGACTTTCGGAAAAGAGGAAATACGGCTTAACCGTCCGTTTAGAACGGGCGGCGAGCTTATGTGGAGACCTTTCGGAAATTGGATGTCTTTCGGCGCGCTTTTAGGATTCGGAGTACGTTATCCGTTTTCAAATTCCGCAAAAGCATATATCGATTACGATTTTTCAATGGATATATCCTTGTTCAAGATTCTCGGAGTTTCATTTGCAACCGTCCGCTATGACGAAATATTCGCTCAGCGGTTCGGATTTATGCTGAATGCGCGCGTTATCGAAATAGACTTAGGAGTGGAATTTAGAGGAGCAGATTTCGTAAACAGCATAAAAGGTTCGGGAGCGGGCGCATTCGTAAAATTTTCAACGGGATTTTAAATAAATCTCATCGCGCGCGCACGGCATAAGATTTTTGCAAAAAAGGCGGATGAAATTGCCGATTACCGAGTAAAAAAAATAATTTTATGCGGAGATTCGTTCAGACTTACCGAATCTCCGCATTTTTTTATATCTGCCTATTTATTCGTCTTTCTTTCCGACTTGCAATTTAGATTTTATGCTTTCCAAATTCGGCATATTAGTGGAAATCATATTTCCTATATTCGGAAGATTCGGCGGAATCATGCTGCCTAAATTCTGCATCACTGAATTGTCGCTGTAAAGCATGATAATCTGCCATTTGTAAAGCTCGGCAATTTTTTGCCGCATTATTCCGCCTTTTGCAGAAAGCTCCACGCCGACTTCAAACTGTTTGTCCAAAAAAATGAATTTTCCGATTTTTTCAAACGATTTAAATCCGTTTTTTACGGTTATGAGCCGCTCCATCTCTTTGAATATCAGCATACGGATTTTTTCCGACTTTAACACTGCCGACATATTTAAAGTATCAAGCCCGATATGTTCAGCGTATTCTTTTATTGAATCTTTTGCGGGAACGATAATCGCTCCCAAGCAGTTTTTATCCTGTCCTACGACTACGGCTTTTGCGATATATTCGGATTCTTCAAGTTTGCATTCAATCGGGAACGGTTCAACATTTTCACCGGAACGCAAAACAATAGTATCTTTCTGTCGTCCCTTTACAATAATTTCTCCGTTATAAGACTTTATAACAAGGTCTCCGGTATTAAACCAGCCTTCCTGTATAACTTCTTCGGTAAGTTCGGGACGATTATAATATCCTTTCATAACATTAGGACCTTTTACATATAAAACTCCAAGCTGTCCCGGTTTGCATTCCGCCCCGTACTTATCTATGACACGGCCTTCGCAAAACGGCAGCATTTTTCCGATTGTACCCAGCACAGGATGACGATAATTTCTCATGCAGCACATAGGGGCTGTTTCCGTAAGTCCGTATGCTTCTATTACACGAATTCCGATTGAATTAAAAAATCTGTCCAGTTTAGGTGCAAGTCCGCCTCCGCCGCTCGTTCCGATTTTAAAATGCTTGCCGAGAATTTCCCGTGCTGTTTTGAAGAAAAGCATTTCACCCAAAAGTTTAAACGGTAAAAGAAAGAAAATCGGAACATAAAGGGCTTTATTAAGTATGCGCATTGTTACAAGCTGACGCTTAAAACGCAGCGTCCGCCCTAGAATTATGTCGTGCATTCTGCGGATTGTAACAGTTGCTGCAGTAAGCGTTCCGAACAGAACCCATTTACCTACGGATTCATTTTTTATTTGCTTTTGCAGAGCCTTGTAGATTGCTTCCCAAATGCGCGGCACACAAGCCATAAACTGCGGACGGATTTTTTTCATATCCGCCATAATCATGCTTGCAACAGGTTTTGAATAGCAAAGTGAAATTCCTGCATAAATAAAATAGTATTCCATCGCTCGCTCATAAATATGCCATACGGGAAGAACGCAAAGTGCTTTATCGTCTTTTTTAAGAGGCAGCATTGCGTTGATTCCTTCAAGCTGACTTATAAAGTTGGCATGAGACAGTTCAACACCCTTCGGAACGCCGGTAGTTCCCGACGTGAATATAATTGTAGCGGTATCGCTTTCTTTGCCGCTGTGAAGAAGATTTTCCACTTCACCCGGATTGGATTTACGAAATTCTCTGCCCGCGATAAGCGTTTCATCATAGCTGAACAGCTTTATTCCGTCGGTCTCTTTTCCGCCCGTATCACGACCGGTAGAATCAATCATTATCACACGTTCAAGCTCAGGAAGTTCCTGTCTGCATTCAAGAATCTTTTTAAGGCTGTAATTACTTTCGACTATAACTATTCGGCAGGCAGCAAATTTAAGTATGTATGCCAAATCTTTTACGGTTGCTTCGCTTCCGCGCGGAATATCACAGCAGCCGATTGCCATAATTCCCATACTGCAAGTAAGCCATTCTCTGCGGTTATCACTTATCAGTCCGATATGCTCAGCCTGCCGCGCACCGAATGAAATAAGTCCCGCCGCAAAATCCAGCATAAGCTCGGAAAAATCACCGTATTTTACGCCTAAAAATACTCCCGTTTTGTCCTTATAAAATTGCAAGTCTGCACCGGGAATCTCCTGAGCCTTTTCATACATAAGCTGGGGAATTGTGGAATACATAAAATCACCTAAAATGAAGTATTTTATTTTGACATTTTTTTAATTTTTGTCAGAATAATATTGGATAATCATGCTGTATTTAGTGAAATTATTCAAGCTGAAGACTTAAACGCTACACAATACCGAATATAAACGTTAAATACTTTAATTTCGTTCGTGTTGCTTACCGGCTTTTTTTTCGGTAAACTCGCAAATATAAACTCTGATTAAAAGACTTTATTATTTCTGTACCTCATCAGGGTCGGCATAATTAAATTTCACGGTGGCTTTATGTTTTTACAACAGCTTATTAACGGACTTTCGCTGGGAAGCATTTACGCGTTGATTGCACTCGGCTATACGATGGTTTACGGAATCGTAAAACTCATAAACTTTGCGCACGGCGACGTTATGATGATGGGCGCATACGCCGGATATTTTGTGCTTATGCTTTTCGGAGCGGTGGTACCGGGACTTATCGGTGCGTTTATTGCGGCAATGGTTTTATGCGCCTTTCTTGCCGTTATTATAGAGCGATTTGCGTATCGTCCGCTCCGCTCCGCTCCCCGTCTCAATTCGCTTATCACGGCTATTGCAGTCGAACTGATTTTACAAAACATGATGCGCGTTCTGCCGTTCGTAGGTCCCGACCCGCGCCGTTTTCCGACGATGGACGTTATAAACTTCAATTTCGGCGTGCTGTCCGTTTCCAATCTCCAGCTTATCGTAATTATTTCGTCCGCAGTTTTGATGCTCGCTCTGAACTTTGTCGTCAATTACACAAAGACCGGAAAGGCTATGCAGGCGGTTTCCTACGATTTGCAGGCGGCAAGCCTCATGGGAATCAACGTGAACAGAATAATTATGATAACGTTCGTCATCGGCTCCGTGCTTGCGGGGGCAGGCGGCGTTCTCTATGCGACCGCGTATCCGCAGATTGACCCCGTGATGGGCTATATTCCGGGGTTGAAAGCTTTCGTCGCAGCGGTTTTGGGCGGAATCGGCTCCATTCCGGGTGCGATGACCGGCGGAATCATTTTAGGAATTGCGGAAACGTTGACAAAAGGCTATTTGAATTCGCAGTTTGCCGACGCAATTTCTTACGCTATTCTTATCGTCATTCTGCTTGTAAAACCGTCTGGACTGTTCGGACGAAAGGCGATCGTAAAAGTGTAGCAGCTGCACAACATCGCACACAGCTTTAATTTTTTGGAGAATGTGATGAAAAATAAAGTTTTACAAAATACGTTGATTTTGACGGCGACAGCTTTAGTTGCAATCGTACTTCCGTTTATTCTTGTCTTTACGGGAATGCTTGACGACTACGCGGCAGGAATTTTAAGCCTTGCCGGCGTAAACGCGGTTATGGCAATCAGCGTAAATCTCATCAGCGGCATTACGGGGCAGCTTTCGCTAGGTCAGGCGGGCTTTATGGCGATCGGCGCGTATTCGACGGTGTTTTTAACGGCGCACGGCGGGCTTCCGCTGCCTATCAGCGTTATTTTGGCGGGAATTATAACGGCGTTCTTCGGCTTTCTAATCGGTTTTCCGACGCTCAAACTCGAAGGCGACTATCTTGCAATCGTAACGCTTGCCTTCGGAGAAATAATCCGCGTCGTTTTAGTCAACTTAAAGCAGTGGACGGGAGGTCCTAACGGAATGTCCTTTCCTACCCTTTTGACTCTTAATTCGTCCGTTTCGGTGCTTTCCATTACGGCTGTACTGGTTATCATTATCGTGCTTGTACAGAATTTTATCCGTTCAACCTACGGACGGGCGATTCTTGCCGTGCGCGAAGACGCTGTCGCCGCCAATTCTTGCGGAATTCCGGTTTTCAGATACAAAATGACGGGCTTTGTAGTCGCTTCGTTTGTCGCGGGAATCGGCGGCGCGTTTTACGTCATGTACGTCGGCTTTATAAAACCCGAGCAGGCATCGTTTACCAAGAGCGTGGACTACCTGATATTCGTCGTGCTCGGCGGCATGGGCTCGATGACCGGCAGCGTGCTTGCCGCCTACGTGCTCACGCTTTTGCAGGAAGCACTGCGTTTTTTACAAAATTATCGACTTTTATTCTATCCGGTCATTTTGACTCTCGTTATGATTTTCCGCCCGCAGGGACTTTTAGGCACAAAAGAATTCTCATTTATAAGAACATTCGGAAAGATAAAAGACTTGCATTTTGCGGATTTGATAAAGAGCGCATTAAAAAAGAAAACGGCTGCGGAGGAAAAATAATATGAGCGAAGAAAGAAAAACGGTACTTCAAGCCGCCGATATTTCGATTTTGTTCGGGGGATTGTGCGCGGTCGGCAATTTTTCCTGCGATATTTACGAAGGAGAACTGATCGGCTTGATAGGTCCCAACGGCGCGGGAAAAACGACCACATTCAATATGATAAGCGGCATTTACAAGCCGACAAAGGGACAGCTGAGCTTTTGGGATAGAAACGGTATGGTACGCATTTTGAATAAAGCATCTCCCGCGCGTTTAAACAAGTTAGGTATTGCGCGTACGTTCCAGAATATCCGGCTGTTCGGAAACTTAACCGTTACGGAAAACGTTTTAATTGCGCTTCACAACTCTCGCGCCGTAAATCCGCTGGACGTTTTGTTCAGAACGCCGCGTTTTTTCCGCGATGAAGCAAATATGCGCGCACGGGCGGAACAACTTCTTTCGATATTTCATATTGAAGGCAAAAAAGATGAGCTTGCAAAAAATCTGCCATACGGAGAACAGCGCAAACTTGAAATCGTGCGCGCGCTTGCTTCAAAACCGAAACTGCTCCTGCTTGACGAACCTGCCGCCGGCATGAATCCGCAGGAAACCGAAGAATTGATGAAGCTCATCGACTTTATACGGCGGCAGTTCAAACTTACTATTCTTCTTATCGAACACGATATGAAACTGGTTATGGGGATTTGCGAGCGTATCGTCGTTTTAAATTACGGCAGAATCATCGCTTCCGGCACGCCCGACGAAATTAAAAACGATCCGCAGGTGATAAAGGCATACTTGGGAGCGTAATTTTGCCGGGCATTTGCCGACACAATCTGCCGGAAACAGTGTTTTACAGCGGCGATTGATGAAAAATGGAAATTATGAAAAACAACGGCATGGAGGATGTATGCTGCTTGAAGTAAAAGATTTGTGCGTTTCTTACGGCGCAATAAAAGCACTGCGCGGCGTTTCGTTTTGCGTAGAGGCGGGCGAGATTATTACACTCATCGGCTCGAACGGCGCAGGAAAAACGACGACGCTGCATTCGGTATCGAATATCATTAAAAAGCAGTCGGGGACGATTTTGTTTGACGGAGAGGATATTACGAATGTACCGGCGGATAAAATCGTCGCCCGGCATTTGATTCAAGTGCCGGAGGGTCGGCGGATTTTTGCAAATCTTTCCGTTTATGAAAATCTTGAACTCGGCGCGTATCTTCGGAGCGACAAGAAAAAAATCCGCAGCGACTTGGAGAGCGTTTTTGAGCTGTTCCCGCGATTAAAAGAGCGTGTTCGGCAAAATGCAGGAACGTTGAGCGGCGGCGAACAACAGATGCTTGCGATGGGACGCGCACTGATGGCAGAACCGCGCCTTTTACTCCTTGACGAGCCTTCGATGGGACTTGCACCTATTCTTGTTGATGAAATATTTTCCATTATAACACGCATAAACGAAGACGGAATGACGGTGCTTTTAGTCGAGCAAAACGCGTTTAAAGCACTTTCGATTGCGGACAGAGCATACATACTTGAAACCGGAGAAGTAACAAAAAGCGGAAAAGCGAAAGATTTGTTATTTGACGATGCGGTAAAGTCCGCATATTTGGGCGGATAAAGTTAATAAACTTGACCGATAACTTAACTGTCGGTCAGGTTTATTGCGGATATTTTTTTGTTTCCGCTTTTTTGTGATATAATGGCTCCGTTCGATAACTTAGTTATCGCTCAAGTTTAATTTTGGCGCACCGAATATTTTATGCATATTCGGCAAGTGTTATTATAAAATTCACTTATATTTGAAACAAAACTTTACTTTATACAGGAGATTCTATGCTTATAAAAAACATGATGACAAAAGACGTAATTGTTATTGAACAGGAACGCAATATTACCGAAGCAAAAAATATTATGACCAAAAACGGTATAAGCAAATTGCCGGTAGTTGATAAATCCGGTTCATTAGTCGGAATAATAACAAAAAACGATTTGCTCAAAGCTGGACCGTCGGGAGCCACTACGCTTGATATGTATGAAATCGGTTATCTTTTATCGAAACTGACCGTTTCAAAAGTGATGAATAAAAAAGTTATTACAGTCGATGAAAATGAAGTTGTCGAAGAAGCTGCGCGTATCATGGTAGACAACCAAATCGGCTGCGTTCCCGTGATGAAAAACGGACTTCTAACAGGAATTATAACCGAAAGCGATTTGTTTCACTTATTTACAGAAATGTTCGGAGCAAGGCAAAAAGGAGTGCGTTTTGTCCTATCGCTTGAAGATAAACCCGGTCAGCTTATAGATTTGCTTACAAAAATTGCTGCCATAAACGGAAATTTAATTTCTCTTGTAACACGCGATTGTTCAGACTCGGAGCAGGGAAACAGACGCATAACACTCAAGGTTACAAATGTTACCAAAGAGCAGATAGAAAAGATTCTTGATACGGCAGTAATGAATGCGGACGATATCCGGCTTATATGATTGCTATTGCTTTTCAAACTTTAGATTGATATTTTTAACGGCATGAAGATTCCTGCAAATTTTATAATAGAACATTTTTTCCGCACCTTTCTTGATCCGTTTTCTCCGCGTGAGTTTACGATGCTGCTATCCCGTGTCGGTTTAAAAAGCTCTATCGAGGAATCGAAACTTTTTCTTGAAAATCACCCGCTGGTTTTTCCGCTGGTCGAAGGTTTATTCATTACGCGGGCGGCGGCGTTTACAAACAAATTGTTCAGCTTCAAACCGACAAAAAAGGAGTTCGATAAAGGCATTTTGATCGCAGGATGCAGGACTATGCCGTTTACGGATCCCGAAGTTCTTAGCTGCGAGCTTACATTTCGATTCGGAAGAATGCCTCTTGAACGGAAAACTGCGGAATTCGATTCCGGGACGGCTTTGGATTTTTTTGAACTTTGCGGAGAAGAATTTGCCGTTCAATTTATAGGTGCGGATCCCGCAAACAAAGATATAAATCTTTATGAAACGGATTTTATGCTTCCCAATAAAGTAAATATGTCCGGTTTTTCGCTTGATTCTCTCATAAAAGAAGACGGATTAAAATACGGAGACAGAATTTTCTGCAAAGTTACCGATTGGGATGAAGGAATAGTCGATATTGCCGGTATAGTAGGAAGAGACGAGCCGTTTACGGTAACCGCAAAGGATGTTGAACGGGAAAAATGGTATTCCACGCTGGAAGAAAAAATGCTCAAAACATTCGACACCGTAGGTCCGTGTTCGTCCATAGAAGAACAGCTTGCCATAGTATTCGGGCAATTTTCTTCGGAACTTTGCGTACCTTCTTGCGGCTCGCTTGAAGAATTTTTTAAGCGCACAAAAAAGATAGATTTTGAAACATTCGGGGTGGAAACGCGACTTTGGCGTAAAGGTGAAAAAGTTCCGGCTATCGGCGATTGGAACAGAATGTATACTCCGGCTCATTACGACAAAGACTTTATTGAAAACGTAGTCGGCGTTGATGAATTGCCTGAAAGTTTGGTTAATGTCTTTTTGAAAGACCATATTTATTCAAATACCGGTGATCTGCAAAAAACAATCGAAAAGATGTATCCATATTTCTATAAACTGCCGGAAGAAAAGCGGGAATCCATGTTATTGCACTTGAAACACCGGCATGATATACTCCGCCGTAAATACAATAAATTTGCCGACTCCGAAATCAGAGTTTTGAGGCATAAGGCTGTGGAACTTTATTGCAAAGTATTCGAACTTCTTTGCGCTATAGATACCTGCGGAGGAGAACTCGAAGATTTTCCGCAGCAGCCTTTGGTAATTCTTTCGCAGATTTACGGACACGTATGCCAAATACTGGAACTTACGGAAACCGATACGGCGGCGGTTGTACGAGAATGCAATGAAATTATGCTTTCCATTGAAGGCATGGAATTTAATTTTGAAGAAATAAGCGGTTTGCTTTGGGCGGAAATCGACCGCAAATGTAAAAGCCGTTTTATGCTGGTGAAATGAAAATACGTATTCGGGTTTGATTTCAAAATACCGCTTATTTTGCAGAATCTTACGTCTCCCGTATAATTTTCATTCAGATTAAAATAGAAATTTGAAACCGCCGAAAAACCGACCGGCTTTTAGACGGTTTCTTTTTAATTTATAAAAATTTTAATGCTGGTCGTTTACGGCAGCATATAAGGTAGGAGAATAATATGGATGCGGATATCTCGGAGCTTATTCATAAGGGCGGAGTCTATGATAATGTAGAAGGCAGCACACCCGAAGAAGTTTATAAGAATATAAGCAAAATTATAAAACTTCCAGAGTCTCTTTCCCGAGAAAGTGTATACGAGGCTCTATGCGCTCGTGAACGCATAATGACTACGGCGGTAGGCAACGGAATAGCCCTACCCCATGCACGAAATCCTCTTTTAAAATCGGAAGACGATCAGCGCATTGCCGTCGTTTATCTTAAAGAACCTTTAAATATGAAGGCTCCCGACGGATGCAAAGTTTTTGTAATGTTCGTACTTTTTTCACAAAACTCGCAAACCCATCTTCTTGTTCTTTCGTCTTTGGTGGAACTTTTTAAAAATTCCGATTTTAAAAAACTCCTTGAGGCACACACGAACGAAGAAGGTCTTGTAAAAGCAATAAAGTCGCTGACGTAATCGTACGTTTTTATGAAAACCGATAAAAAGTGCCGTCCGAAACGTCGAAATCGCTTTTTATCTCGATTTTGGGCGGACGTTTGCGTAAAGATATGAACACATTATATTTTCGCAAACTCGATTATTGAATGTGCGCTCTTTCGCGCACGAATAAAAACTTTTTCGGATATAGAAACATCATGCAAAAATTTTTATAGGAGACAACATGAACGACAAAGGAATCAATGCGGTAGCTTCTTCAATAAGAAGCCTTTCTATGGATGCTATTCAAAAGGCAAATTCGGGTCATCCGGGCTTACCTCTAGGTGCTGCGGAACTTGCCGCAGTGCTTTACGGCGAAATCTTAAAACACAATCCTGCCGATTCAAAATGGACGGATAGAGACCGCTTTGTTCTCTCTGCAGGACACGGTTCAATGCTTCTTTATTCGATTCTGCATTTAAGCGGATATAAAGTTTCCATCGACGATATAAAATCTTTTAGACAAGTAGGCTCAAAATGTCCGGGACATCCGGAATACGGTATGACGGACGGAGTTGAATGCACAAGCGGTCCCTTAGGACAGGGAATTGCGATGGCGGTAGGTATGGCTGTTGCGGAAACTATGCTCGCAGCACGCTTTAATACGGCAAAACATAAAATAGTCGATCACTATACATATGCTCTGGTCGGCGAAGGCTGCCTGCAGGAAGGAGTTGCTTCCGAAGCGTGCAGTCTTGCGGGGCACTTAAAACTCGGAAAACTCATCGCATATTACGATTGCAATAAAATAAGCATCGACGGTTCGACGGATATAACGTTTACCGAAGATATTGCCAAGCGTTTTGAAGCCTACGGCTGGCAAGTTTTAAGCGGTTCGATGTATAATCCTCAAGAAATTCTTAAATTATCGGAAGAAGCAAAAAAATGTGCGGATAAGCCGACTCTTATCATACTGAAATCCGTTATAGGCTACGGCGCGCCTTTACAGGGAACGCCGGATGTTCACGGTGCTCCGCTCGGTGCGGAAGGCGTTAAGACTGCAAAGAAAACGCTTGGTCTTCCGGAAGATAAAGATTTTTACGTACTTCCCGAAGCATATAAATATTTTGAGGACAAAAAATCCGAATTTAATTCCGCAGAGGAAGATTGGAAGAAAGAATTTGCCGAGTGGTCTAAAGAAAATCCGGAACTGAGAAATCAGTGGGATGCTTTCCATTCGGGGAAACCGACAGGTACGGCAAAAGATGTAGGTTTTAAAGCCGAAGATAAAACTGCAACGCGCGGTGCGGGCGGAAAAGTGCTGAATGTAATGGCTGACAGATATTTGAATCTCGTAGGAGGTTCAGCAGATCTGTCAGGTCCTAACAAGACCCAACTAAAAAACGGCGGAGGAATCTATTCGGAAAATAATCGCATAGGCAGAACTGTCGAATTCGGTATACGCGAATTTGCAATGTCCGCATTGTGCTCCGGCATCAGCCTTCACGGGGGCTTACGTCCGTTCTGCGCAACATTCCTTGTATTCAGCGATTATATGCGCGCGCAGATCCGTCTGGCATCGCTTATGAAGCAGCCGGTAATCTACATTTTTACTCACGATTCGATATATGTAGGAGAAGACGGACCGACTCACCAGCCTATAGAAACTCTTACCGCTCTGCGTGCGATTCCCGGTGTGCAGGTGTTGCGTCCCGGTGATGCGCAAGAGACGGAAGCTGCATGGGAAGAGGCAATCGAAGCGAATGATCATCCGGTCTGCATAATCCTCACCAGACAAGACTTGCAAGGCTATGAGAAAGCCGATAAGGATTGGAAAAATACCGTAAAATGCGGCGCATATATTGCCAAAGACTGCGAAGGAACTCCCGATGTAACGGTACTTGCTTCCGGCTCGGAAGTATCTATGGCAATAGCCGCCGCGTCAAAAGTCCCGCAGAAAAAAATCCGTGTAGTTTCCGTTATGGATGTAAAACTGTTTGCAAACCTTGATGCATCAGCCCGTGAAAAGCTGACCGGAAGCGGAGTACGCATAGTAACCGCAGAAGCCGGCATAGGAATGGAATGGTTGCAATTTGTAAAGGATAAGCGTGATGTATTCAGTATCGAACGCTTCGGAGAATCGGGTCCCGCTGAAAAAGTTGCGGAACACTTAGGTTTTACCGCAGAAAAATTAGCGGAAGTGCTGAAATGCTAAATCTCTGATATAAACTGCAAAAAGCCGCCTGAGAAACCATCGGATTTTTTCAGGCGGCTTTTTTATTTTAAACGTTTTTATCCTTTATTTGATTTTTAATATCTTCAAGAACGGCAAGCGCGTTAATTCCTGTGTGCAATGTAGAGCGGAGAGAAGCTTTTCCGTCAAGAAAATCAACGGCATTTTGCACCATGTTGGAAAAGTAGCGTGTTTTCGCGCAGCACTTTATCCGTTTATCGCGCACAAGCGAATAAAATCCGGTATAAAGTTTTGAACTTTCCCGTTTGTAGAATTCAAAAATCCCGTTTCCGATTTTTATCCTGCCTTCGGTTCCGATTATATCTATTTCAAAACCGAAATAACGGCTGCGTCCCGAAAAATGCAGATTTATATCTGCGCAGTTGCTCGAAGAGCAGTGAACGCTCAAATTGCGTACAATCTCCGGCTGCACATCATCATAATACACGGAAGTGATTTTAATATTGCGAAGTATGGGCGGAACTTCCTCACTGCGGTTTGAATCGGAAGTCTCTCCTCCGTGTTCTGAATCCGTATTTTCCAAAAGATACATAACGGAATCTACAAGGTGCGTACCGTCGTGCAAAAGAGAGTATTCTCCGGACGCTTCAAATTCCTTAGAATATACACGCAGTCCCGAATCAAGGCGGGCATTCACACTTTGGATTTGTCCTATTTCGCGGATAAGTTTTTTTGCGGACTTATAGTCATCGGCAAAGCGGCGTTCATGATTCACTAAAACCGGAACACCGTAATCAAAGGCGGCATCCTCAATCAATTCGGCATCATGCATATTCAAAGCGACGGGTTTTTCGAGAATAACAAGGCGCGGACGTGCGCGGATTGCTGCAAGCGCAATTTCCAAATGCGCATCTTCATTGACCGCAATAACCGCAATATCCGGTTTGGATGCCGCAAAAAGGTAAGGAAAATTATTGTATGCGCCTGCATATTTTACAAATTCTTGCCAGCGGCTCAAGTGTTCGGCATTTTTATCGCAACCCGCAATCAAACGAATCCGCTTATTTGCAAGCAAAGCAGACGTATGCGATGCAGGCTGCTCGCGTTTTTTATCGAAAGCGAGTGTAAACCCGATCCGCCCTGTACCGATTACAGCCGCCGTATATTTTACGGTTTTACTCATATAAACTCCGTTATTTCTCATCAAGACTCTTCTCCGTATAGATAAGATTATCGGCATAATAAGAGCGTCATTAAAACGGGTGCTTTTCAAAGCGGCACAATCTGTACTATATAAAGATTTTGAAAAATCTTCCGCCGGCAAAACAACGGATTTTGATAAGCCTATATGATTGTTTCCGCTTTCGTGTTCGTATCAATATCGATTCTGCCGGCAATACACAAAGCGGAAACGTGAATATCCCGTTTTTGCCCGGCAAAATCGCTGCCGAAAAAGTTCTTATCTTTTCCGTTTTCGGTTATTATTCCGGCAAAAGTTTTTGAATCTACGGAAACAGGCAAAAAAGATTCACCTCCGGCATTAAGACGGATTTTCATTCTCCCTGCAATGCAGTCGAGTTCCGTACGGCAGGCGGAACTTATTGCAAAATCGGTTATACCGCACCGGCATTCGATTTTAGCCTTATTGCATTTTACAAAATCTCCGCAAGTATGCACCGAAGAAGCAAAAGAATCTATGTATATTGCGTCTAAAATCTTTTTAGACGGTACCGTAAGTAAAATGCGCGGAAGCAAATCCGTATCTCGAGAGTGTTCAAAATAAGCAATGCCGGGAAGTTTTAAAGTATTGTATATGAAAAGGCTATCCGATTTTACGGAACAGTGCACGCTTTCGGCGGAAATCCCGCGAAATTCGACTGCGAAACGGGCACCTTCCGTAACGGCAAAACGCACGGCAGCGACGGAAATATGCACGGAAGAAATATCGTTATCATTGAATAGAAAAAAATTTTTACAAGTACGATTCATATTTATTTTAGCCGGAAATACAATACGTTTCCGCTTAAAAACAAAACGGAAGACGCGTATAAAATCAAGGGAACGGTCTGAAAGCGAATTGACTTTTCAGACTGTCCCGATCATATCCCCAGCTTAATATCCTTTTTTCGGCTTTTAAGCGTTATCCCGCAGGCGACATTATGAATTGCCGCTCATAAGTTTTTTTACGGTTTCCGCAGCGTTATCCAAATAATGGAAGTCAAGGCTTTCAATGTCGCCGGAATCAACAGCGGCGGAAGTTGCTTCTTCCGTCGGAATACGTGCAAGCACCGGCAGCCCGAAAGAATTCGCAATGCTTTCAATATTGCTCTTACCGAAAACGGAAATCTCTCTTCCGCAGTCCGGGCATCTTACATAACTCATGTTTTCGACAAGCCCCAAAATCGGAATATTCATCATATTCGCCATTTTAACCGCTTTTTCAACAATTACACGCACGAGCTGCTGCGGAGAAGACACAATTATAATTCCGTCAACAGGAAGCGATTGAAAAATCGTAAGCGGGACATCACCGGTTCCGGGCGGCATATCGACAAACATAAAATCGACATCTTTCCAGATTACGTCCGTCCAGAATTGCTTTACAGCACCGGCGATAACAGGGCCGCGCCATATCACAGGATCATTTTCATTTTCCAGCAAAAAGTTCATGGACATAAGCTGAATCCCCGAATCCGTCAGAACGGGTGACAAAGCTTCTCCGTCGGAAACCGCGCGTTCCATTCCTACACCGAAAGCCTCCGGTATGGAAGGTCCCGTAATGTCGGCATCAAGTATCGCCGTTTTGAATCCGTCTTTATTCAGCTTGCACGCCATAAGGCTTGTTACAAGGGATTTTCCAACCCCACCCTTGCCGCTCATTATTCCTATTACTTTTTTTACGCTTGAGCCTTTTTTCAAGACGGCTCTCATATCTTTTGATTCACAAGTTTTACCGCATGAACCGCATTCGTGTCCGCAATTTTCTTCCGACATAATTCCTCCAAAACAGGTAATAACATATAGATACAATTTAACGCTTATTCATGCGTTATTCAAATGTAATTAGCCTAAATGTCGAGTTTTGAAAAACTTCGCTGTCTTTCGGCGATGCCCTGTCCTCGTCTGGCAGGAAAGACTTTGTCTTACAGCGTAAAATTTGGTTTACTGTCCGCTTCAAGTTTTCCTTGCCGGAAAACTTGATGAAAAGGTATCGGGGGTGTCGCTTCGGGCGGAGTGTACTTCTCCCTCCGAACGTAGGGAGCACTTCCCTATGGACGTAGGGAGCATCTCCCTTCGGGCGTAGGGAAAGTCTCCCTATGAACGAGGGGAATATGTCCCTACGGGCAGAGGGAGATTGCAGTCCGTTTATATGCGTCCGAACGGACTGAAAGCTGAGGTTTCTACTTTTTTAAGTCGGCAGCGGGTTTCAGGTATTTTTCCGCCGCGCTCTTTGTAAGTTCAAATTTATGAGAAGATTTGCTGCCGGTGCAAAAATATTTTACGCCATCTCCGCTGCCCTGCTTGTAAAGAGTTACGGAAACTTTTTCGTCTGCCGTTGTCAGTTCGACTTCAACATCTTTTTCCGCAGGGAAAACGGTATCGTTCGGAAGCCAGGAAGAAACATTGAGCGAAGAAAGCTGCTGCAACCACGAATCCGCCTTGCTTGTGTCTATCTCCGTTCCGGCGGCAATTCCGTTTGCAGTCCATTCGATTTTATTATCTTCGCCAATCTTCCGCTCTATTCCCCATGTTCCCTCTCCGCTCGTAACGGAAACCGCAGTTATATCGCTTTTTGTCAGTGAATAAACGTTTTTGCTGCGCAGGTCATCGGCAGATTTATCAAAAGCGGAACGCAAATTCGATGAGGCAAGGAATATTTCCTTATTGCCGCCGAAGACGATGTAAGACTGAGCACCGGTTGAAGAAGTTTTACCTACCGTAATTGTGCGCAGCTCCTTGCCGTTTTTGAAAGCGGAAACTTTTATCGCTTTTGACTCTCCAAGACCGTAGCGTTCTTCAAGAAGCTCATTGCCCGTTCTGCCGATAGAATTAAGCACTTTCACTTCTTTTACGGCATTTACGATTCTGTCCGCATCAGCTTTATTCACGGAAAAATTATCTGTTCCGACGTACCATGTATTGACTTTCAACGTCAAAAGCACATCAAGTCCATCACCGGAAATTGTTATTTTATCCGGCGAATCATTTAATGTAAAAGTTTTGACCGGATTTTTAAGTCCCGTTATTCCCTGCACAACGCAAACGCACAAAAGAAGTGCGCACGCGGCAAGAAGAATTATTTTACGTGTTTTCATTTTGCATTCCCCTATTTTGACTTTGAAATATCGCGCTCATCGTCAGGATTATATGTTTCACGGATACGAGCCTTACGCATAATTCTGAACTTCCAAACGATAAGTCCTGCAACAGCTGTAAGCACTGCAAGTCCGAATTGATTAAAATATTTTATAATCGGTGCAAAAATGCCTGCCGTATTCGCCAGCACATTGAGAGAAAGCCCCTTTGTGCGCATTGTACACAAATCTTCATTGCCGTTCATGTAGTCAATTGCGTTGCGTACAAAAAGTGCGACGGGTTCCGTTCCCTCTTCGTCGATAAGCTGATTGGAAGCAATATATGCAGTCGATGCAAAAAATATTTTTCCCGGCTGAGAACTTTCACTCAAATGTGTATGAGACTCAAGCTCGCCTTTTCCGCCGTCTTTTGCGGTTATGTCTTTATCAAATGCACTTTTAAATCGACCTTCAACAAGAACCGCAAGATTTTCCGACTTTTCGGTAGATTTGTCGTAAGGCGGCTCAAGATTCGGACTTAAATCGATATTGTCAACTTGAGTCCAAGAATGCTCGGAAGACTTTACAAGAACCGACGCTTTAAGATTTTTATCGCTTTCCGCCGCAGAAATATCTATTGAACCTGCCTGCAGGAAAATAACATAGCCCAAATTGCTTGTAACAGGGTGCTTGGCAAGCTGCTTTTTCTGCATAAGCGGTGCCCAATACAGTTTTACGTTTCCGTAGCCTTGCTGACGGGAAACGTAACAATTTTCATCAAAGACATAATCCGCACCCGGTTTAATGCCGTATTTTTCAAGCAAGCGGTTCATACCGGTAGATACGGGCGTAAAAACCGCAGGCTGATAATAATTTCCCTGCTGCATTTCAAGCGGATCCGCAAAAATCAATAAATTGCCGCCTTTCATCACAAACTGGTCGATTTTATACAGCTCTTCATCGGTAAAAGCGGTTTTTGCACCGTTTATCACCAGAGACGTGATATTCGGAGGAACGGTATCTTCTGCAAGGTTGAGCGTCTTAAATTCGTACATATCGGAAACAATGGAAGCAAGATGAAGTGAAGCACCGTTTTCACCTTTAAGTTCCGCTTCTCCGTGCCCCGTAACATATCCGATTTGCGTTGACTTTGATAAAAGTCCCTGCATAGTAGTCGTAATGTTCGATTCAATATCATCGGTACCCGAAACAACGTAACCGAAAATCGAAGATTGTATCGAAAGCGGAATAACACGGAACGAGTCAGCGTATTCAAGCACAAGACCGAATATTCCGACACCTTCAGAACCGTCTTTATTTTTCCAGTTGAAAGTTTGAAGTCCGTATTTCGCTCCGTCGGCACGCGCTTCTTCCCCCGACGGAGTTTTCTTTACGAAACTCATACGGTTCATGTTCTTTTTATTTACGCTGTCGAAAGCTTCGCGCACAATGGATTCCGCTTCGCTTAAACCGCCTATTCTGAAATTCTTTAAATCTTCGGTTTCGTACAGCGTCATCGTAAGCGCGCCGTTATCAAGTCCTGCCAAAATGTCGGTTGTTGAAATCATCTTTGAGATTTTCGAAGTCAATTTGTATTCAAAGCCGTCGCTCGACGTAATCGAATCCATAATCTCAATCGAATCTCCGTAAGAAATCGCAAGTCCCATGTACGCCTGCTTAAATCCGACTTCGTTGTTTTTAATCTCCTGAATCTGCGCCTGTCTTAATCCGTAACTGTCGGCAATGCGCTGATTTTCCGCTTTGTTCATATCAAAAAACTTGTATGAAAAGTTTTTATTTGCGCTTCCCTTGTATTCAACAAGAATATCCTGAACATACTGAGCCGTTCCGTTGTAAGGCGCAGGCAAATTTCCTGAAAAGAAAACATTCACGCTAAGCGGCTCGGTAAGATTCTTAACCACATCTTTACTCGCTTTTGAAAGCGAATACGACTTTTGTGCCGTCATATCAAAACGCACAAACGCTTTTTGCCCCGCAATATTTGCAAGAATCAAAAGCACTATAAACAGCGCAAAATCGCCGGACGGACTTTTTATCCATTTAATAAAGTTTTTCATTTGTCAAAATCTCCGTTTATTTGCGTTCTTCCTGCTGACCGATAACCGTAATGCAGAAAAACAAAGCTGTAAGCGAAACAAAATAAAGAAGATCGCGGGTATCGATTATTCCTCGCGAAATCGAAGTAAAATGTTCGTTAGCAGACAAAAATTGCAGCAAACTTACGATTGGAGCCGGCAAAAATACAAGAAACGCACTTATCATCGTCATAGTAATGCAGATTATCATTGCGGTAAAAAACGCAATAATCTGATTTTTGGTGATTGAAGAAGCGAACACTCCTATAGAAGAAAATGCCGCGCACAAAAACACCGTACCGATATAACCGCCGATAACGGGTCCCGCATCCGGCGTTCCGAAAGGAAGAATTCCTAACAGATAAAACAGCGTCGGCGCAATCATTGTAAGCGAGCTGATAAATGCGGCTAGAAATTTTCCCAATACAACATCGAATTCCGTTACAGGCAGAGTCATAAGCGTTTCAAGAGAACCGCTCTTTTTTTCTTCCGCAAACAGGCGCATCGTAAGAGCCGGAATAAACAGCGACAGGATAACCGGCATCAACGTAAACATATTGCGTAATTCGGCGCGGTTATAAAGATAGAACGTCGTAAAAAACATTACTCCGGTTATGATAAGAAATAAGCCCGTTACAATATAGGCAACCGGACTTGTAAAATATGCTCCAAGCTCTCTGCGCATTATTATAAAGGCAGGAGAAGATTTCGAATTGTTTTTGTTCATTTTACCTCCGTTCATTTTTCGGCTCCGTTTTCCGCTTCCGCTTTAGAGGAAGAATCCGCCGTGAGCGTATGGAATACATCTTCAAGACTGTTGCGCTGCACTGCAAGTTCGTATAAATCTATTCCGTTTGAGATAACGGCTTTTGCAACCGAAGGACGTAAATCTTCTCCGTTTTTTGCCGCCACATAAGCCGTAACAAGATTTGCATCTTCGTTTTTGTCAAAAGAAATACTTTCAATTCCTTCGATTCCGTGCAGGGCGGCAGAAAGACGCGCTTCATCCGCAGCCGCACATAATTTTACTACGGCGGCGTGTCCGTAACGCTCGCGGAGCTGTTCAGTCGGACTGTCCGCAACAAGTTTTCCGCCTGAAATAATAATAACGCGGCTGCAAAGCATTTCCACTTCGCCTAAAATATGCGTGGAAATGATAACGGTACGCGTTTTTCCGATTTCTTTAATTAAAGCGCGGACATCGCCTATCTGGTTAGGGTCAAGTCCGCTTGTCGGTTCGTCAAGAATAAGTATTTCCGGGTCGTTCATAAGCGCATGGGCAAGCCCGACTCTCTGGCGATACCCGCGTGAAAGTTCCGCAATATTTTTATGCATAACTTCTTCAAGTCCGCAGCTCCTGCACAGCGCAGGAACTTTTTCATCCGCGTTTTGCCCCTGCACTTCTGCAATATAGCGCAGATAATCATCAACAATCATTTCTCCGTACAACGGAGCGGATTCCGGCATATAACCGATTTTACGCTTTGCCGCAACAGGATTTTCCGCAATATCTTCGCCGTCGATTTTTACAGTTCCTTCCGACGGCTTTAAAAAACCGGTAATCATACGCATTGTAGTCGTTTTTCCGGCTCCGTTCGGCCCCAAAAGTCCGACAATCTGCCCTGTAGGAATGGAAAAACTCACATCGTTTACCGCACGAAACGTCCCGAACATTCGGGAAACGCGGGAAACTTCAATCATTTTTAATCCTCCATGAATAAAAGGTTTATTGTTTCGGCTTTCGAATTCAACAATGTGAATTTCGAAAACCGTTTTGTATAGGTTTATTTGTCCGCCTATAATTATTCCGATAATGTGTTAAAAAATACGAAAAGAGCATACCGAATAAAAAAAATTCTGCCGCTTAAAGCAAAAGCGGCAACACAGACTTGAATTTCTGAAAAAGCGAACTAAATTTTTATTTTGCGCTTTTCGGTATCGGGCTGCGGCTTGTATAAAACCGCGACATTACCGATTATGCGTACAAGCGAAGCACCGGAATTTTTAGAAACAGCTTCTGCAAGTTCCCGTTTTTCGTCTTTAAATTCGTTGAATTTGATTTTAATAAGTTCGTGGGCATCAAGTTCCATTGCAACTTTAGCTTCAAGACCTTCGGTAATACCGTTTTGTCCGACGATGACATTCGGTTCAAGCGAGTTTGCAAGGCGTTCAAGAGCTTTTCTTTGCCGGCTGCTCAGTTCAATCATGCGGGGATATTATCAATATTTATGCCGTTTTGCAACGACCGGAAAATATCCGTGCCGTTTAGCCGGCAAAATCACGAATACCGTAAATTCGGGCTTTACACCGGATTTAAAAAAACGGATCCGTGTGCGGTTGTCCTGCCGAATTGCGGAAAACACGCAAACAACGGAAAGTCAAATCTGCGCCGGATTTTCCATGCGCGAAAGCGCATAACTGCAAAAACTTCCTTGCAACACCGGCGCACAATTTTTATCCACAGGACATTGCGGTTGTCCCGCAAAAAAACGGAGATTGTACAAACGACGGAAGAGTCTTCCTGCGCCGGATTGAAGCGGAAATGCGCAGCATTGGAGCGGAAAGCCGTTTACGATACCCGGTTGCGCCCGATTTTTCTTACTTTGCCTCTCCGCCTCTTATAGAAGACAGAAGAGCACTGACTTCGTCTTTTCTAAACTGCGGCTGTTTGGACTGAACGGCGGTAAGATATGCTTCCGCACCGGCGTTGTCATTAAGAGCCATGCAGACTTTTCCAAGTTCGACGTAAGCGTTCCAGTCGGACGGAGATTGTTTTAGCAATTCGACGTAAGAGGTTTTTGCATTATCGTATTGTCCGGCTCCTGCAAAAGCCTGCGCAAGGTTTGAGCGCACTTCCGTGTTTTTAGGCTCCATGCGCAGCGCATTCTGGAAATACAAAATCGCGTTCGTATAATCTTTTTTCGTAAGATACGCGCTTCCGAGATTGTTATTCACTTCAAAGTTATTTTTTTCCTGAGAATAAGCGGAAAGGAATAACGATAACGCTCTGTCTGCATCCGGCGGATTCATTGCCATGTACATAACGCCGAGATTTATTTGAGTCTTTACGTGATTCGGATTTACGCGAAGAACTTCCGCATATTTTGAAATTGCTTCATCGGTATTGCCGGTCTTTTCGGAGAGCAGCGCGTAATTGTAAATCACGTTTACCTGACCGTTTTTATCTTTTAGAGAGGATTTTGAATCGTAAGATCGTTTTGCATAAGAAAGTGCCTGATCATTTTTATTCTGCGCGTAAAGCACTGTAGAAAGATTATAAAAAGTCAGAGGGTCTTCGGTGCCGGCAGGAAGCAGAGCAAGCGATTGACGGAACGCATTTTCCGCATCCGTATATTTTTCCATTTGATAATAGACAGAACCCAGCTCCTGTAATGCGGCTCTATTGGTATTATTTATTCTTACAACATTTTGATATGCGTTTACGGAACCGGTGTAATCTTTCATTTGAGAAAGCAATCTGCCTTCTTCAAGATAAGCGCGCTCGTGGCGAGGATCAATATCATGTGCTTTGCGGAAGTCTTCAAGTGCCGCCCTTTGTTCACCAAGTCTAAGATTTGTCAGTCCCAAATTATACCGGCTCGGAGCAAAACTTCCGTTAAGCCGGGAAGTTGTAGAAAAAGAGTATTTTGCTTCGGTATATTTTTTCATCATATATTGAACACGACCTAAATTATAAAAATACACGTAATTACGGTTATCGGCGGCGGCAGCTTTTTGAAGAAAATCAAGCGCTTTTGCATAATCTTTTTTATCGAGCGAATCCATTCCGAGTATAAATTGAGAAGGGGCATCTTTGGGATTTGCCGCAACCGATTTTTGCGCATATTCAACAGCTTTATCGTGAAGTTTTTTCTTTTCATCGGGTGAAGAAGCGTTTTCCGATGCATCGTATAAGAGAGAGGCAATCTCCGAATATTTACTTGCGGAAAAATCAGGTTCTCCGCCTGATACGGGAAGTTTTTTCTCCGCATTCATAAAATATTCTATTGCGTCGTTTATATTGCCGGATTTAAGAGCGGTTTTTCCTTGCTGAATTCCGTCATTTACGGCGGCAACTTCTTTTTTAAGTTTTTCATTCTTTTTGGCAAGTTCTTCTTCTGCCGCTTTGCGGGCAGCTTCTTCTTTTTTGCGCTGTTCTTCCAAAGCCTTTTGCTGCGCTTTTGCTTCTTCCTGCAAAGCTTTTTCCTGAGCATTACGCTCCTGTCTGTCCTTAATCAAATCTTCCATTGCTTTACGGTTTTCTTCCGCAGTTTTATTATTTGCGGCAAGTTCCGATTTCATGGATTCAATAGAAGACTGAACGGCATTTGTAAGACTTTTCGTATCGACTTCAACCCTAATATTTGAATTTCCGCCGCCTGAACCGCCGTCTGTTTTTTCACCTTTGGCAGCAAGTACTTCATTAAGCAAAGAAAGCGCATCCGCGTCGTTTCTGTCTTGAATCAAAAGCTCGTCAAGTTTATCCAGAGCGCGGTCATATTGTCCGCGTTCCATGTACATTTTTACAAGCTCAAGCGTGTTCTTTCTTGTATCGGCAGACGAGCCGGATTGATTTTTGCACGTCCGCAGCCCTAACAGCAGAATCAAAATCACCGCAATAACGGCAGCACTTATACCGCAGGCGAGCGCAATCTTCCGTTTTTTTGAAAATCGCTTTTTACTTCCTGAAGCGGAAAAATTAAAATCATCAAAAGTACCCATTTTACCCCTCACAATCGATTTATTAAAAAATAATTGACCTGTTCGATAAATCAGTTTTTGAACAGGTTTAATTTATTCAAGCTCCGATTCATAATCATAATCTATTACATCTTCTGCGCCGGCAGACATATTCGTTGAATCCGTCTGCTGCAAAGAATTTGCAACTTCTTCCAAAAGTTTCCGCCGACGCTCTTCTTCCGCAGCTTTGCGGGCAGCTTCCGCCGCTTCATATTCCGCTTTCTGTCTGGCAAGTTCTTCCTGCATACGGCGGTTTTCTTCTTCAAGACGCTTTTGTTCTTCTGCAAAACGTGCAGCGGATTCTTCCTGTGCACGTATTTCTTCACCAAGATACGCAAGCACCCGCCTTATATTGTCAGACTGTACATCGGAAGGTCGAATTTCAAGGAAGCGTCTGTAATCGTCCGCCGCATCCTTATATTTTTTTGCCATAAGTCTGGCATTTGCACGGTTCAATATCGCTTCAGAAAAGTCCGGACGCGCCGAAACAGCAAGCGAAAAACAATTTTCCGCTTTTGCATAATCGCCTTGTGTATAAGCGACGTTTCCTTCATTGAATGCAAGTTGTCTGCGGTTTGAAAGCGGATTTTTCATTCCGCGTTCAAAAGCATCAATGGATTTGTTATAGTCGCCCAGCTGGAAATACGCAAGTCCAAGCAGGTTGAATGTATTGGAAGTAATTTCGCCGGAAGCGATTTCCTGTTCAAGTAATACCGCCGCCCCGGACGGATTATTGGTTTTAAAAAGTTTTTCGCCTTCGCTTTCTGCAAATAAGAATGCGGCAAAGAACGTAATAAATAAAATGATTATTTTTTTCATTGAAGAATTCCCACACGGGAATATATAACCTAAATGTCGAGTTTTGAAAATAGCAGTTAAATAAAGCTGCGTTTTAACCGCTTAGCCGCAGTCGAGTTTTTACAACAGGGTGTACAGGCATAACACTCGAAGCGACAAAGTATTGAGAAAGCGGATGTCAGTCTCTTTTCATATACATTCCTGGCATTGTATCAGTAATTAGATATAGTTCATTTTTTCCTTCAATAGTCATAGTAACGATAATAGGCTTCTCACTCCCTTCCGTCTTTGTCGTCTTATCAAAAGTTTTCCATACCACTTCGCAAATGGCGGGACTTTGCTTGGTTATGTAACACTTATAAGTTTTCGATTCAATTTTATCGCTCCCGAAATCCATCAAAGTAATCGTATCGTCATTTTCATATTTGTAGACTTTCAGCTTAGCAATACCCATTGCACCGATTTTGCCGGTACGAGTCCACGAACCGTAAAGCGTTTTAACAGGGTAATCAATTACTTCGCCGCCGTCATCATCATTTTGATTGCATGATATAAACGCAAACAAAACCGCCGCCAAAAAAACGTAAAAAAATTTTTTAGTTTTCATGTTTTAATACCCATCCTCACTGTCATATAGATAATCGTTTTATTCACTCCGATAATTTCCTACAAAAGATTCAGCCGCACACCTACGGAAAAAACAGTTCCGTCGTTCAACTCAAAATATTCTTTTTGAGTTTCTCCGTGAGTGCTTTTTATAAAATGTACATTGTTCAGCATATTGTCTACGCGGGCATATATTTCCAATCTGTCTTTCCACAATTTTTTCTCAATCCCTGCACTCAACATTAAATAATCCGGTGTAAAAGAATTATCGCTTGCGGAAACAAGCTGCGGAGAATGCCAATCAATAGAAGTGTTTACACGCGTTTCCAAAACCGGAATCATATAAAAGCCCGACAAAGAGACATTATGCGGAATCCTAAGCTGCATATCCTGCCACTTTTCGTTTGTCCGGTTATATTCTTTTGCTCCGGTATAAGCATAAGCCGCTTTTATGTTGAACCGTTCGCCGCTGACAGATACGGACACATCGCCGCCGAACGTAAGAGCCTTATCAATATTGACATAGGTACGGACATAATGAGTTCCTTCCGTACCGGTGATTTTGCTGTCAATAAGATTGTGAATATAATTAAAATAAAGTGCGGCGGAAAGTTTTACATAATCGCCTGCTTTCTGTTCAAATCCGGTATTAAATCCGTGCGATGTTTCGGGCTTTAAATCGGGATTTCCGTAAAGAATAAAGTTGCCTTCTCCGCCGGTGTAAGTATGAATAAAAATCCAATGTTTTTGTTTGAGCGTAGGAGTTTTATATCCCATGCCGTAAGAAAAACGCAATACGGTATTTTCAAAGGGATTCCAACGGAGGCTGATTTTAGGCGTACACTGAAAAAGCAATGCACTGCCGTCAATTTTCGGAGATAAATCGAATCGAACGCCCGGCACGATGAAAAATACATCGCTTGCCCCGATATTTATAGAATCTTGGGTGAAAAAGCTGAGCAAAAGCTGCTTTTTGCGCCCGTCAAACGAACCGCCTGCGACCGTTTGGAAATTCGCATTAAATCCGGCAAGCACGGAATTCATCAGATTCGGATTCCATGTAACGCGGGCTTCGCTTTCGCTGTCTATACAGCTTGCGTCGGAAAGATTATCGACATTATTTATTTTGTTTCCGAAATCCGTATTCAAAGAAAACGACTTTACCGTAGAAAATCCTGAAATTATAAATTTGTCGGACAGATTGCGCTCGCCGGTTATGCCGCCTTCAAACCTTTGCGACTTATAGTCCAGCCGGTCGTATTTAGATGTATTCAATTTTTGCTGCGAATCCGAAAATAAAAAATATGTCCCGATTTTTCCGTCCGCTCCGGCATAATCGGCATTTGCGCGCACAAATCCAAGCTGCATAAAAGGCGTAAGATACTGTTCAACTTTGCCGTGAGGTGAATTCGTGCGTTTTATTTTACCGTGAGACCAATCAAAAGAGCCGGACACACCCGTTGAAAATCCGCCTTTTATTAAAGATATATTTGCCGCACTGTAATTGCGTATATTGCTTGCAAATTCTTCAACCAATCTGCCGCGCAATTTCAATTTTGAATCTTTCCGCGCCTTATTTTTTTTGGTGATGATGTTTACAACTCCGCCTATGGCATCCGAACCGTACAAGGCGGATGACGCGCCGCGAACTATTTCTATGTGATCTATATCTTCAACAGGGATTTGGCGCACGGCGACGGAACCGCCGATATCACCTGATACTGCAATTCCGTCAATCATAATTTTTACATAGTCTCCGTCAAATCCCTGCATACTTATGGAATCAGACGGATGCCCGGTAACTACAATTCCCGGAATTCCTTTTACAGCTTCACCAAGATTTTTTGCGCCGCTTTTTTCTATGTCTTCTCCGGTAACAACTTGCACCTTTTCTATAGAATCTTCCTGATTTTCTTCTATTTTGGACGCACTTACAACAATCACGGTAGAATCATCTGCAAAAGCTGCCGGATTAAAAAACAGCAGAAAGCACAAAGCAAAAACCCAAATATTTTTATTCATATTTCATCCTTAAAGTCTGCCGATATTCTAAAGCGATTTAGGCAAACGCAGTTTTGGTGAAGAAGAATCGCTTTTATCGTAAACAAAATAATTTCCGCAGGCTTCAACATCGCGCTCTTTTTTTAACGGCCCCGATTTCCTTCCGCCCATAGCGGTAATATATTGCGAAAGAACAGTACTTCCGTCATCTCCGGCAGAAAAAGTTAAAATCACTTTTTCGCTCCCCTGCTTGTAAGAAGAATTATTGCGGCGGTATGCGGTGCATATCCATTCCAAGTCGGAAGTTTTATTCCACACTATGTTTGAATAATTAAAACTCATAAATGTCGAATAAACGGTTATTCCGTCAGCTTTTACCGCAGTGCAGGAATTCTTTTTTCCGGCTTGCCAATAAGTTCCATATAAAGCGTTAATTTCTTCCGACCGAGTTTGAGTAAAAGCCGAAGCCTGTGCAAGTTTTATTCCGCCGGAAGTGCGGTCATCTTCTCCGAAGATTAAAACCGCAGAAAAGATTGCCGACAGGCAAACCGATATAAAAGCTGTTTTATTTTTTTTCATTTTAATCCCAATACTCCAAGACAGATTTACGCCAAAATAACGGAATGACGATTGTAAGACATTTTAATAAGCCTGTTTGACATGGTTTTACTATATGCGATTCATTAAAGCGGATTTGGAAGCTTTATTTTGGGAGACTTACCGTCGTCAGCATAAACATAATATTCATCATCCTTACCTTCAGCGTCTTTGCCCTGCTTTAAAATCGCTTCTTTTTTTTCGGTAAAAGGACCGGATTTGCTTTTTTTCATAGCCGTAATATTCTGCATAATTTCCGTTCCGCCGTTTGCAGTCTTTCTAAAAAGCAAAATCACTCTTTTGTGCTCAGGCGAATAGTCCGTAACATCTTTATGATAAGCCGAACAGATCAGATTTCCGTCGGATTTTTTATGCCACAAAATATTTTCATAACTTATGCTCATAAAGGCGGAACACACGGAAATTCCCGAATCGTTCGCACTCACGAAAGAATCTTTTCTATCCATCCAATAGGTGCCGTATAGCTTTCGGATTTTCGACTTATCCTCTTCGCTCAGCTCTGAAAACTTTTTACCGACGGTTCCGTAGTCGTATTCATAGTCGTCTTCCGCAA
>CAUUVZ010000014.1:0-42880 GCA_963548875.1 uncultured Treponema sp.
TAACGCTGTTAGGAATTACCGGAGCCTGAGTAAGGCTTGTACAGTCTTCAAAGCAAGAATTCATACTCGTAACGCTGTTAGGAATCGCCAGAGCTTGCGTAAGGCTTGTGCAGCCGTAAAAGCAGGAGGTCATACTGGTAACGCTGCTAGGAATCACCGGAGCTTGCGTGAGACTTGTGCAGCCGACAAAGCAGCTTCCCATATTGGTAACGCTGTTAGGAATCACAGGAGCTTGGGTAAGGCTTGTGCAGCCGTAAAAGCAGGAGTTCATATTCGTAACGCTGCTAGGAATCACCGGAGCCTGCGTAAGACTTGTGCAGTCGCAAAAGCCGGCTCTGCCGCCTGTGCATTTATATGCGGCAAAACTTACAGCAGGCGGCTGCGTTATTACTCTGCGACAAACCAATTAGACTGTGCACCCATATTGCTTGCATTGTCTTTATAAGTTTGCAGCTGTCCCGCAGGAACTTTTATGCTGCCTGCACTTAGGTTTGTGCAGCCATAGAAGGCATTCCGAGAATTATAATTATAACTGCCCTTTAGCGTAACAGTTGTAAGGCTTGTACAGCCGGAAAAGCAGTATCCCATATCCGTAACGCTATTTGGAATCACCGGAGCCTGAGTAAGGCTTGTGCAGCCGCGAAAGCATCCCCACATATTGGTAACGCTGTTAGGAATCACCGGAGACTGAGTAAGACTTGTACAGTTGCAAAAGCAGCTTCTCATATTGGTAACGCTGTTAGGAATCGCCGGAGCCTGAGTAAGACTTGTGCAGCCGGAAAAGCAGCTTCTCATATTGGTAACGCTGTTAGGAATTACCGGAGCTTGAGTAAGACTTGTGCAGTTGCGAAAGCATTCGCCCATATTGGTAACGCTGTTAGGAATCACCGGAGCCTGAGTAAGGCTTGTGCAGAGGTGAAAGCAGTAGGTCATATTGGTAACGCTGTTAGGAATTACTGGAGCCTGAGTAAGACTTGTACAGCCGGAAAAGCAGCTTCCCATATCCGTAACGCTGTTAGGAATCGCCGGAGCTTGTGTAAGACTTGTGCAGTCGCAAAAGCCGGCTCTGCCGCCTCTGTGCATTTATATGCGGAAAAACTTACAGCAGGCGGCTGCGTTATTACTCTGCAACAAACCAATTAGACTGCGCACGCATCCTGCTTGCATTGTCTTTATAAGTTTGCAGCTGTCCTGCCGGGACTTTTATGCTGCCTGCACTTAGGTTTGTGCAGCCATAGAAGGTATCATGAAAATAATAATCATAACTGCACTTTAGCGTAACAGTTGTAAGACTTGTGCAGCCGGAAAAGCAGGTGTTCATATACGTAACGCTGTTAGGAATTACCGGAGCTTGGGTAAGGCTTGTGCAGCCGGAAAAGCAGCTTCCCATATACGTAACGCTGTTAGGAATTACCGGAGCCTGAGTAAGGCTTGTGCAGCCGGAAAAGCAGCAATCCATATTTATAACGCTGTTCGGTATTTCTGAAATTTGTACAAGGTTTTTGCAATTATAGAAGCATAATTCCATATTTGTAAGACCGGTTATTTCTTTTGGTAATTTAAGAGAAATCTTTTTACTTGCATTGTACCTGAATATTTCCCCAAGTGGACTCGTTTTCAATGAATCCCAGTCCCCCTTCAAATCGCTTGCTTTAAGTCCCGTTACTTCAATGTAATTAACCTCGCTTGCAGAGGCGGTGCTAAGGTAAGCATTTAATTTTTCAAACGGAACTTTTTTGTAAAGGATAAAACTCACCTTTACCGTTGTTGCGGCAGTTATTTTTACGCTTGCTTCTTCTTCGTCTGCTCCGCCTGTTTGGAATGTTCCGCCTAAAATCGTCCATGTATCAACATGGAATTTTGCGTTAGGAGTTGCGGTAAAGACTACAGTCTTTCCGTATTCTACTTCTCCGCCCGTAAAGGGATTTCCGTCAATGCTTGCGCTAAGACTTCCGTTTCCGCCTTCCGCACTGAAATTTACCTGATATTTTGCTATCTTCCATTTTGCATAAAGCGTTATGACCGCATTATTTTCTGCTGTAAGATTTATAAGACTTTGTTCCGCACTGTAGTTTGTGCCGCCGTTTTCCGTAGTCCATCCGTCAAAATTATAGCCGGTCTTTGTAAATGTATTTGCCTTTAAGTTTTGCGCGGTATCGTATGTAAAACTTTGGTCTGCCATTGTTCCGTTTCCGCCGTTCGCATTAAAGACAATCTTGTACGTGTTTGCAGTCCAATTTGCCGTATATGCGGCATCTTCTGCAGGCATTACAGTCGGGATAAGCGGTGTCCATGAAGCAAACGTATAGCCCGTTTTTGCAGGATTTGCAGGTTTTGTTACAGCCGCCCCGAATTTCCCCGTGATTGGTGTTACCGCATTTCCGCCGTCTGTATTAAAGCTAAGAGTCGCAGTCTTTCTGTCGTAATAGATTTTTACGATAGTCGAACCGTCAGGCGCGATTGTCTGCTGAGTTACAGGTTTTGCCGTAAAACCTGTATAAGTTTTAGCGGCGGCAGCAGTTGTACTTCCCGTAGTTCCGGTTTTTGTCTCCGTGTCGGAAGACTCAAGCGTGTAATTATCATCTTCGATATTTTGTTTGTAATGCTCGATTTTGTATGCGGTATTCGTAGCATTTGCCCAAACGGCTGTGAAGACGGCATCTTCAGCAGGCATTACAGTCGGGATAAGAGGTGTCCAAGAAGCAAACGTATAGCCTGTTTTTGCAGGATTTGCAGGTTTTGTTACAGCCGCCCCGAATTTCCCCGTGATTGGTGTTACCGCATTTCCGCCGTCTGTATTAAAGCTAAGAGTCGCAGTCTTTCTGTCGTAATAGATTTTTACGATAGTCGAACCGTCAGGCGCGATTGTCTGCTGAGTTACAGGTTTTGCCGTAAAACCTGTATAAGTTTTAGCGGCGGCAGCAGTTGTACTTCCCGTAGTTCCGGTTTTTGTTTCCGTGTCGGAAGACTCAAGCGTGTAATTGTCATCTTCGATATTTTGTCTGTAATGCTCGATTTTATATGCAGTGCCTTCACCTGCAGTCCACTTTGCTGTATATGTGGTGTTTGTATTCGGCATTGTTTTTGGAAACTCCGGTTCAAAACGGTTGAAAACATAACCTGTTTTTGCAGGATTTGCAGGTTTTGTTACAGCCGCCCCGAATTTTCCCGTGATTGGCGTTATCGCATTTCCGCCGTCTGTATTGAAAGAAAGCGTTATCAAATTTCTATCATAATAGATTTTTAGAACAGTTGTGCGGTCGGTGCGGATTGTCTTTTGTTCAACATCCTTTGCCGTAAAACCCTGCAAAATTTTGGGAACAAAGTCCGAAACTTTCCCGGCGATTCCGCTGTGTTCTTGCGTCAGAGCTGCGTCGATTGTGTATGCGTCGTCCGCGATATTTTGCAGATAGCACTCGACTTTGTAGGAAGAAGGCACTTCGTCTTGGTCAAAAAGTGCCATGCACGAAGAAAAAATTGCAGCAAACATCAATGCGGCAAAACTCCCCAAAATCTTAAAACGGTTTTTCATAAACGCTCCTTATAAAAATCTATAAATGCTGTATGTATTAGCCTTAATTTCGAGTTTTGAAAAAACTCGAAATTTTCCAACTCTTTCCAGCTCCAACAAAGTGAAGAGTTTTGAAATAAGCATATCATCACTTAAACAACTCTTTCAAAACTCTACATTCGGCCTATTATTCTTCCGTTTTGTTTACTAGTTCAAATTCAACTCTGCGGTTTTGATAATCATTTGTGCGGTCAAATCCGCCTGTACCCTTTCCTTGCGCAATAAGCCGTTCAGCTTTTATGCCGAGCTTTTCAAGCAATTTTTTTACATTTTCAGCACGAAGCTGCGAAATTCGTTTAAGATAATTTTCTTCCATGTAATTGTCTAAAAGCCGCTCAAAAAACGGACTTGAATATCCTAAGATTTTTAATGTATAGCCCGGATTTTCCTGCATAAAAATGCTGATTTTTTCAAAAGTCTTATCATAAAATTCGATTGGTTCTGCGCTGTTGGGAATAAATAAAACAGGCTCAAAAATCGGAAGCGGCGTTGTAATTAACGGCTCTGCGTCTTGTAAAGGAGGAATCTCGTCTTGTACATCAGGTATTTTTCCGCTCAATTCCGGCGTATCGTTTATTGCGGGAACGGATTCTTCAATCTGTTCTGTGTGAATGTCATTTTTATTCACAGGTAATTTTCTGTTTCCGAAATGTATTCTGGTGCCGAGCGTCAAAATCGGAGTAGCGTAAAGACCGCTGACATCAAACCTGAAACATTCTTCAAATCCGATATTCGGCACAATATTGTATCCTGCAACGTACAGAAGTTTTGTAAAATCCGTAAAAAGTCCGACGTTAAAAACCGGTGTTACGCCGTTTACCTCTGAAAGCATATCTTCGGACATTTGAACGGCGTTTTTATAAAGTTTTGCGTTGTAAAAGTCGGCAAATGCACTGATATGCGGACGGACTGCAATAAATTGCGGCATGAATTTTATATTGCGGCTGTCTAAAACATAAGCTGCTCCAAGTCCGATTTTAAATTCGCCCATTTTCTGTAAAAATCCGCCGCCGCTTGAAAGACCTGAATATCCTAAAATCGCTTCCGTTTGAAAATTTTTGTACTCCAATCCGGCTTCAAGAAAAGCTCCCCCGCCAAAACCTGATGCCCCGTCCTGCTTTGCCGAAAAAGACGGAAAATATAAAGATGCTCCAAGACCTGTAAAAAAGTCCGGTATTTTTTTAGGGGAAACGGAATAAATATTTTTAGCGGTCAATACAAAAAGAAAAATTACAGAGATTTTCCTAAAGTTGATAAATCGTATTCGGGGGTGGGGTGAGCTAATGATTTCTTTCATTTATGTCAACTCCGGCACTTTTATTCATTTTGCAGTAATTTTACAATTTAAGTGCAGATAATGCAAACAATTTTTTTGTGTTGACAAGGCTTAAAGCATTTAATTTTTTAAACCTAAGCACTAAACAAATTTCGGTATGGCAATATTTTATAAAATCTGTATAATTCAAGTGTGAACAAGGGTTTGCAGGGAAAAGACCTCGTATCGTTCAAAAATACATAAATATCAACACGGTGTTCCCGCAAAAATCTTTATTTTATCTTAATTCTGCATTTAAACTTTCTGCAAAAATTTTTAAGGAGGATGCTTATGAAAAGGTTCGTTTTGGGAAAACTTTTTATCATCTCGGCTGCTCTTATTGTTTTATCGTTTATTTCATGCAATCAAAACTTGAAAGAAGAAAACGGCATGGGCAAAGTTGTCATATCTTTGGGAAACACCGCACGCAATGTAAACACAGAAGGACTTCCTATTCTTGATGAACATAATACCACTATTACAATAAATGTAGCGGGAGAATCCGAGCAACATCATCACATACAGGATGAACACCGTGCTTCCAAAATTTCTGTGGAATTTCCAATCGGAACGGAAATTACCGTTACTGCCGATGTAAAAACCGCTGCCGGAATTTACTGGTGGGGTAAAAAAACTCTTACTGTTGCGGCAGGAGTAAATAATGTTTCATTAGAACTTTCAAAAACACCTGTTAATGTTCCGGGTGTCGGGTTTTCATTATCAAAAGAGGAAAATACGTTTTCTATAGAAATTGGAAGTAATGAAATAAAACATAAGTTGGCCGTCTCTAAAGATTTTACACCCAAGATTAAGCGCGACGGCATAGGCAGAGTGTATGTATTGTATAAAGATAAGGATGATAAAAAACATTTAACGCGCTACACGGTGGAAGGAAAGTCAGACAAAACCTTTAATGAGGCCATTTCCACTTTGACCAGCAATTTTATAAATAAAATAGAAAATATCGCCGTCGACACTAAAACCGGAAACATTTTTCTTATAGATGGTACGGCTTCTGCCGGAGGGATTGAAATTTATTGCATTACAAAAGAAGGTGAAGACTTCTATTCAGGGAGTCTTTCAGGGGGAGTAGCAGTAAACTCCGCCGCTGCTTATAACGGAACGCTGTTTGTTGCAGGAATAAAAGACAACGATACTAAACTTCTTGCGTATACAACGGAACTGAGAACGGAAAACAACGAGCTTGAACTTACCTCTGCATGCGAAGCAACTATCGGCAATATTTCGCCGGAAGGTCAGAGCGGTAAGACCGACTGCAACGATATTTATGCGGACGACACCGGCGTTTATGTTCTGCTTTCGTCAACGAGCCTGAAAGGAAATATTTATTCCGTAGGGCAGATTAACAGTTATGAGTATGACTATAATAATGGCTCATTCGGTACTAATGTGAAGACAGCGGGGAGAACTACTGCGCAACTCGAAAACGGCGGAATTGCTTTTGTTGATAAGGATTATTATTCTAAATTTTCCAAGCCGGTCGCTTTTACAGGCTGGTATAAGGACAGGCTTTATATTGCCGATGACGGCATAAATATCGAATATAAAAAGGCAAGCGAAAACTGCCGCGTAGACGGCAACAAAAACAGAATCGCAACATTCTTCAAAGGCGATAATAAGTTAGATTTTCATTTATATGCTAATATTTCTCCCGATACAACTTGGTACGAGGAATACCCTAAATATACACAGCCTAATACGCCTGTGCTTTCTTGGGAAAAAGGCACACACGGAATGAAATACTGGACAAGCGCAGATGGAATAGAAGATTTCTCTAATAAAAATAAACTTTGGGCATCTACTGATTCCTCATCTATAAAACCTACAGATATATTCTGCTATGACCAGGACGGAAATTTATACATTGTCTATATAAAGGATAATGACAAGATGGTCAGACGATTTGAATTAAAATATGATGGCTCGTATGATACAGCAAACACTCAGTCTATAACTTTGGATAACGAACCGACAGCCATTGCCGTAGATATTTCCAACGGTAAAAATTGCCTCTACTATGCGTATGAAGAAGATAGTCATAACAAGTCCACTATAAAAAAATACAATTGGAGCAATGATTTTACTATTGGAGAAATATTAAATGTAATAACCGAGACGACAACAGGATATTGGATTGACATTACCGCGCTTGCCGCAAATCAATACGGACTTTTTGCTGCAATAAAAAATGTAGATATTACAAACAAATATACGCTGAGCGTAAAAAAATATAAAAAAGATGGTAGTGAAATCGATAATATTTCAGAGGTATTTAAACACGAAACGGCAGATAGTCATGGAACAACTTCACCGTATAATTCTTACACAGGAGCAATTAATGCTTTGCAGATACGTAACAACATACTATACGGTATCATGTCAGAGGTAACACAACACAATACTTATGGAGGCACTCAATATAGCGTGGATGGATTTAAAAATGGCAGTAGACTGTACGGCTTTGGTAAAACTGATGAATCTTTGTTTAAATCAGAGCTCATCAATAAAACTAACAATGACGACACAGTTGGTTATGGCTTCTACCGTTTTATTGCAGTGCAGGAAAATAATCTTGTTATCGCTTCCGACGGTGCATGGGAAGGAAAAGTAAATGGGACAATGAAAGCATTTAATAACAATAAAGTGTTTACTTGTAATTTTAATTCAGAAGGTAGTATATCTAGTATATCTCAAACAGATGATCTCACGACTGTAAAGTATACAATCCAAAAATAACTCAGTAAATCTTAACACAAACAAGCCTTTGCATATATTTTATAGTGCAAGGGCTTGTTTTTTTATTTTCCGTTTTATCTTTCCGGTAAAAGGTTCCATTCGGAACGCGCTTTGCTTTGTATTTTTTTTACGTCTTTTTGCGTGATGTTT
Organism: uncultured Treponema sp.; assembly: GCA_963548875.1. Lineage (GTDB taxonomy): Bacteria > Spirochaetota > Spirochaetia > Treponematales > Treponemataceae > Treponema_D. The sequence continues at coordinate 7,794 of CAUUVZ010000014.1, forward strand.
TTAATCCTAAAAATTTTACCGCTTTCGGTTTGAAATTGAACCGTATTAGTCCAATTCTTTTCCAGATATTCTATTCCCCAGCCTATACAGCGCTGGCAACGCATATTATTTACAAAACCGTAACCCTCGCAATCTGGACAACGGCGAGTAAGTTTTCCGGCGTAAAAACAAATACTTTTTATTTTTTCACCCTCAAGAAGATTCAAATCTTCCGTATTTGCAATATCCGTAATATTAGGATCGGAGTCTTTTTTGCTTATCCAATCCGGATTTCCTCGGTTGGATTTTATACATTTTTGCATATATGCGGGTAATTGATTGAACTCATCGTCAAATTCAAACTTAATAATTTCATACCAGCACTTTTCCATAAGGGGACATCCTTAAACTTCAGTTCATCACATATTTTCAAAACTCAATAATTCACTCCGTATAATAAATATCCGTATTAAATCCCTTTAACTTTACAGAAAAACATTCGTATCCAAGGACGGGGCGGACGGGCGGCGGGAAAAACGGGTTTTACAAACTTTCACTTCTCTCCCGCCCGGCTTTAAGTTTCATCTGGCAGGAATTCTTGCTATGTGATAAATTGTGCCTATGCCGTATAACCTTACAACTCCCGCAATGATTTTTTCAATCAAACCGCTCGGTGAAAACAATGCGGATGTATGTTTGTTCACGCAATCGGAAGGAATCATACATTCGGTGATGTACGGAGGCAGGAAAAGCCGGCTTAAAGCACTTGTATCACCTTGGAATACCGGAACGGCATATCTTTCAAAAACAAAATCGTCCGTGTCTTTTAAGATTTCCGATTTCGACGTGCAAAAATACCACCTTTCTTTTAGAGAGAATATTCTAAAAAATTACGCATCCGCATTTGCAGCCGAACTTACGATAAAAACGAACTGCGCGGGCAATTCAAAACGATGCTGGACTTTGGTAAACGGTTTTATAGACGGACTTGAACTTTGCTCTTCCGATTCCGAATGCCGCGCCGGGCTAATCAGATTTTTATGGAGATTCTTGCAGCTTTTGGGAGTGCAGCCGTCCGCCGAAACCTGTTCCGAATGCGGAAAAACGTTTTTAAGCTGCAGCAACGGCGATTCCCGGTATGAAGCAAATCTTTCGGGAGGAGCCGTATACAATCTTGTTGAAAACGCATTTATATGCGGCAGCTGCAGCAATCAAAATTCTTTTTTCGGATTAAGCGCAGAATCGATGCGCTATCTTGCCGCCGTTTCGATTATTACGCCCGGCGAATCGCGAAAATTGCCGCTTTCATCGGAAGCGGACGCGGAACTTAGACGTTTTTTATATTTGCTTATAGAAACATTCTGCGATTCACATTTTAATTCTCTAAAAACAGGCGCAGGGATTTTATGAGACGATTAGGCGGCGCGGAGCTTTATCCGAATGCCGGGTTCGCGCGAAAATATAAAAGGTCGAATGTCGAGTTTTGAAAATATGCGTGAATAAAGCTGTGCTTTCGGCTATGTTCCGTCCGCTTAGCCGCAGTCGAGCTCCTCGCTCGAAACGGCACGCTGCCGGAACTTCTCCTACGCAAGATGGATAGCTTTCAAAACTCTTCATTTTGTTGGAGCCGGAAAGAGTTGGAAAATGTCGAGTTTTGGAAAAACTCGAAATTAAGGCTAAAAGTTTTTACGGGAAGAAAGGAGAAAATAGGAAAAATGAATAGTCAATTGCCGGTTCTGGATATCCGCAATCTTTCCAAAAGATTTAATGCCGACGCAGGATTTTTTGCGCGCGAAGGAAAATTTGTCTATGCCGTCAACGATGTTTCTTTTTGCATTGAACGCGGAAAAACTTATGCGCTGGTAGGAGAATCCGGCTGCGGAAAAACCACTACCGCAAGGCTTTTGATTCAAATGTACCGGCAGGATTCGGGAAAGATTCTATATTCGGACGGACTATCGGAAGAACGGATGGAAATATCTTCAATGTCAAAAAAGAATCTTCGATCGTACAGAGAAAAAGTTAAATATATCTTTCAAGATCCTGCGCGCTCTCTTAATCCGCGCATGAATGTGCTTGATATATTGACGGCGCCGCTTAAATATTCTTCGTTTAATATGACAAAAGGTGAAATGTACGACGCGGCGGAAAAAATTATTCGCGAAACGGGACTTGACCCGGATACACTGATGCGGCGTCCGGCGGAATTCTCCGGAGGTCAGAGGCAAAGAATCTCCATTGCGCGCGGACTTATTATGAATCCGGAATTGCTTATATGTGATGAAATCGTTTCCGCCTTGGATGTTTCGATTCAGGCGCAAATTCTCGATTTGCTTTTATCCGTACGCGCAGAGCGCAAGCTCAGCTTGTTATTCATCACGCATGACTTAAAAATAGCTTCGTATTTCTGCGATAAGATAGGCGTTATGTTCCGCGGAATTCTTGTTGAAGAAGCTCCGGCAAAGACGCTTTACAAAACACAAGCGCATCCTTATACGAAACTGTTGTTTGAAGGAGCTTCCAAACGGCTTTCAAATTCTTCCGTCGAAATAAAGTCCGCACAGGAAAAAGAATCCGGCTGCCCGTTCGCATACAGATGTCCCCATGCAGCAAGCCGTTGCCGCAATGAGCTTCCCCACTTCAAAACCGTCGCGGACGGACATAAAGTGCGGTGTTTTGCGGATTTATAAACAGCAATGAAAACCTACCCTTTTCATACTTTACGAAAATCAATTTTCAAAGCATTGGCTTCCATGCTTTCACAAATACTCATGAGTTATTATCATTAAATTTCGAGTTTTATAGGCGGAATGTCGAGTTTTGAAAAACTTTGCTGAGCTTTCGGAGAAGTTACGTCCGCTTAGCCGCAGTCGAGCTTTTCGCTCGAAACGGCACGCTGCCGGAACTTCTCCTACGCAAGATGGATAGCTTTCAAAACTCTTCATTTTGTTGGAGCCGGAAAGAGTTGGAAAATGTCGAGTTTTGGGAAAACTCGACATTTGGGCTTATAAACTCAAAGCAAATATCTTTCTAAGGCAAGCCTTAAACCGTTTCCTCAAGGGAGTGGCGGACAGTTAAATTGCTTCTATGGATTTAGCTTATTTTCTGTCCGCTTCAAGTTTCGAAAATTCGAAACTTGTTCAAATCTGTCGTAGCCCTCCGTTTTTTTAATATTAGGCACAATAAAGAATCTTTTATGTAATTTTGCGTTAAGCAAAATTGCAGCGGACGGGGAAGCGATTATGTTTTTCATATCCAATTATTCCGTCCGCCGCCCGCAGTTTTCCCCCTTGCGAACCCACCTTCCTTGTGCACGACCAAAGGATTACCATCCTTTGGAATCCGGAATTATCTTCATAATTTAATCTTTCAGGTAAGCTATATATGATATTTATAAAAATAGAGAAACTCGATATTCGGGGATTCGATAAAATAAAACAGCCCGGAATTAAAGCTGTAAGTCCGAATCCGAAAGTTTGACGCATCCGTAAGGAGTGTCTTTATATTCCAAAAAAGATTTTATAAGTCTTGCCGTATCGTCTGAAATATCGGCAATGCGGCGCGGCGGAACGTCTTTTGCCGTGCAAACAAGAGGATTTATCCACCTTTGCTTTACGTCGATATTTACGCAAAAGCAGCTGCTTACGGGTTTTCCGCTATGGATAATTTCCGTCATTTCTCTAAACGTGCGGTGTAAGACGCAAAACTCTCTAAATCCTTTGCCGCTATTATCGTATTTTGCAAAAATGTTCGGTTTACAATTTGCAGCATCGTCAAACAAACCGATAATTTCTCTTTCGGAAAGCGCATAAAAATCTTCCTGCCGGACAATGCCCAGATTTTCCGCGCAAGATACGATTCTCATAAGCAGCTCAAGTGTAAGTTTGTTTTCATTAAGCTGTAAAATATGCCCCGTCTCAAGAAATTTTCGGGTATAAAGTTCCGCGCAATCAAGGCTGCAAAAGCCCAGTTCATCGCATCCGTACTCGTTTTTCAAGACGCAAATATCTTTGTATATGCGCTTTATTTCTTCGAGGCTCCAGCTGCCTTGCAATGCCGCACCCGACGGGAACATATATTCCAATCTGTCTGCCGAAAGACGGGGAATATCATTGTCGGCAACGGGATATTTGTGATAATCCGCTATTTCCTCAACGGAAATTCCGTCCCGCTGCAAAAGCGCACAAATTTCGGACGACGAGCGTATCATTTCTTCGGTGAGACCTTCCGTAGAAGTTTGCGTAAGTCTGTCTCCGTTTTTAAAATCCATAACATGACTGAATGCCGGAGTTGAAATATCGTGAAATAATCCCGCTAAAGTCTGAACTTTATCGTGCGTAAACCGGAAGATTATTAGCGCAACTCCGATGCTGTGGTCAAGCCGTGAATAATAAAAACGGTTTTTATAAAGCGGTGTCCAATCCGTTCCGCATAAAAGTCCCGCTCCGCAGAGACGCTGCATTGCAGGAGTTTTTATATAATCCGTCAAAAAATCAGGAAACTCAGGTGATAAAATATTTCGATATTCATCAATATAAAAAGCCCGATTTTCTCCGTATTTTTTGAGCATTGAGTTCCAGTCCATAGTGCAGTAAGGATTGGAAAGTCCGTTTTCCGAATCCTGAGTTTTCATTACGAGTTTCCTCCGGCATTTCCGCCGACGATTGAAACGTCAAGTCTGTTGAATGGGATGGAAATCTTTTCATCGTCAAATACCTTTTTTATCGCAATAAATACGTCGTTTTTGGTTTGCAAAAGGTTCGGGGGCTGAAACCAAGCGGCAAAGGTTATGTTGATTCCGCTGTCGCCGAAACTGTCGAACCACGCGGAAGGAGCAGGCTCCGTTAAAACAGTCGGGCAAAGCGGCTGAACTTTTTTTAATGCGTCCAAAGCCGCTCTCATATCGGCGTTATAATCTATGGAAACGGAAAATGTTATCCGCCGCTTGTCGAAAAAACTGTTGTTAGTAAAGTTAGAATTTATAATCGTGGAATTCGGGATCCTAATCATTTGGTTATCGTGGGTATGAATTTTTACGGAAAGCAATCCTACAGAATCAACAGTTCCCGACTGCCCGCCTACAGAGATAAAATCTCCTATTTTCATAGTCTTTTCTCCCAGAACGAACAAGCCGCTTATCAGATTGCTTACCGATGTCTGAGACGCAAAACCGATTGCAATTCCTGCAATCCCCGCAGCACCCCAAATTGCGGACAGTTTTATTCCGAACAAGCTTAAAATATACATTAGAATGATGATGTAAAAAGTGTAATTTATAACTTTTTTGATTATCATTCTCTGTTGGACATTCACCCTTTCTGCAGGAATGCGTTTTATGCCGTGCCGTATCAGCGTAAAAATAAGATAAATAACCGCAATAACGGTAATGGCACCGACTGCCTTAAACAGATTTTCCCACGTAAAATAGGTTTTTACAAAATCCGTAAACTGCACGGTAAGTTTGCCTACGGTTTGATTTGCCGCAGAAGCTGCAGCATCGCTTACGATATGCATCGTATCGGGCGTATCGCTCATTTTTTTTCTCCGGAATTTTATATTCAAATCATTTTGCAAACGCAACGGGCAAAATACTTTCCGCACCGCTTTGCAGTTTGCAGAACTTTCTTTATATGCACAGTATTCTTTGTGCAAGCTGCAGCGGAACACACCCTTTGTCCCGAACTGAACGCACACCTCGTCCGCTCGGAGGGAGGTTCCCTACGCCTGAACCGGTTCGTACCACTCGCCCGAGCAGCACTCCCCCACCGAAACATTTTCCCGCAGCTTGCCACAGCAAACCGCAACGGACGGAAAACCAGTTAAGTCTGCAAGAACTGTTTTTACCGACCGCAGTCCATAAAACATTTATCGCAGTTTGCCCCGCAAACTGCAGCGAGCGGCGAATCCGTTAAGTCCTGCAAGACCAGTTCCCACCGCCCACACCCCATAAAACATTCCCCGCAGTTTGCCGCAGCAAACTGCAGCGGACGGTAAACCCGTTAAGTCTGTAAGAACTATTTTTCACCGCTACAAGTCTATAAAACATTTATCGCAGTTTGCCCCGCAAACTGCAGCGAGCGGCGAATCCGTTAAGTCCTGCAAGACCAGTTCCCACCGCCCACACCCCATAAAACATTCCCCGCAGTTTGCCACAGCAAACTGCAGCGAGCGGCGAATCCGTTAAGTCCTGCAAGACCAGTTTCCACCGCTCGCCTATTCCCAGCCGAACGTTGCGGGCGGTTTATTGGTTAGGTCGAAAAACAGTGCGTCCACATACGGCAAGGCGGCTATTTTATGCGCGATTGTGCCGACAAGCTCTTGCGGAAGTTTAGCAAAACGCGCGGTCATAACGTCTTCGCTGAATACGGGACGGAGAACAATCGAGCAGTGCCCTGCTTTGCTTGCAAACGGGAGGTTTATCGTCAAATGCTGGAAGACTTTTTGATACCAGCCGCTTTTATGCAGTTCATCAAGGACGATTGCGTCGGCTTCGCGCGTTTGGTCAAGACGGTTTTTGTCGCAATAGCCTTCGATAAGGTGCAAGTCCGCGTCGGAAAGCTCCGGCTTTTGATACAGTTTTATGACCGTCCGGTTGATATATTGCGCGCTGTTCGTGATTTTATGCGATGCGCTTTCAAGCTTTTCCCAGATTTTCGGCAAATGGTAAAAACCATCTTCGTACCGTTCGAAACTCAGCGCACACGGAAACTTATATGTGCGGAAGTCGCCTTGAACGCCGACCGAGCGCACGGGTAGCGCCGTTTTTTTGAGAAACGAAGAACAATGCTCACAAAACATATCGATGAGAATGCCGTTAAGCTCTTTTTGTGCGCTTTCAAGCTCTGCTTTGTCCGCGTCGGAAAGTTTTCCGTCCGAGCACAAAACGTTAATCGAAAGTCCGGGACCGGGAAAGGGATGGCGCATAATCAATTTTTCATCCAAACCGAGCGCACGACCGATATTGCGCACCTCATCTTTGTACAATTCTTTAAGCGGCTCGATGACAAGTCCCTTATCGATGAGAGTTTGGATTCCCTCTACGCGGTTATGGTGCGTTTTGATTGTGTGCGCGTTTTTCGTACCGCCGGACTCGATGATGTCAGGGTACAGCGTTCCCTGCGCCAAAAGCCAGTTATCGTCGCTTAAGTTTTGTCGTGCGACGACAGCATTCCGCACAGCAATAAATGTTTCGCCGACCGCAGCCCGCTTTTTTTGCGGATCGGTCAGCCCTTTTACCGCCGCTAAAAACGTTTCGGCGGCGTCTTCCGTTATAAAATTATCAAATCCGGCGCGGCGGTAGGCTTCGGCAACGCTTGCGCTTTCATTTTTGCGCATAAAACCGTTGTCGATGTGCAAGCCCAGCACGCGCTCTTTTCCGAGTGCCTTGTTCAAAAGCGCAAACGTAATCGTGCTGTCAACACCTCCGCTCAAAAACAAAAGAACGTTTTTGCCGTCCGCGTCTTTTTTTATGCCGTCAAGAATTGTTTGCAGCACAGTTGACTGATCCCAGTTGCGCTCCATGCCGCAAAAGCGTGCAAAGTTTTCAAAAATCACGTCTCCGCAGGGAGTGTCTTTTACTTCGCAGTGGAATTGCAGCGAAAACCGCTTTTTTTCAAGATTTTGGAGCGCGGCGTATTCGCAGTCGGGAGTGCTGCCGGCTTTTTCAAATCCCACGCCCGGCTCTAACACCGCATCCTGATGGCTCATCCATACCTGCTGACTGCCTTCAATTCCGTCAAAAAGGGGACTGGATACGTCTGTATTCGGCGTAAACTCTGCAAAACCGAATTCGCCGGTCTTTGCCCTGCCGACTTTTCCGCCGTAACCGATATTGACGATATAATGCCCGTAGCACAGCCCTAAAATCGGAATGTCGAGCGTCAAAATCTTTTCGTTGAATTCGGGGGCGTTTTCATCATAGACGGACGCAGGCCCGCCGGAAAAAACAATGCCCGCCGCTCCGGAAAACACATCCAAGTCCGCGGACGGAAGCGCAATTTCCGAATAAAACCCCAGCATACGGAAACGCTTTGCAATAAGGTGCGCGTACTGACTTCCGAAATCCAGTACGATAATTTTTTGTCTGTTCATATTCCGCTCCGTCTAGTTTTTGCTGCGTTTATACGCGCAGGAAGCCGCAATAAAATCGCGGAACAAAGGACCCGCCCTGTTCGGACGGCTTTTGAATTCAGGGTGGAACTGCACGCCGACCATCCACGGGTGTTCGGGTGCTTCAACAATTTCTACAAGGTCTCGTTGGGGATTGATTCCGGCGATAACAAGTCCGCCTTTTATAAAATCGTTCCTGTACGCATTGTTGAACTCGTAGCGGTGGCGGTGACGCTCCCAAATATCCGTGCATCCGTATGCATTGTGCGTATGAGTGCCTTCTTTGACGGTACATTCGTATTTGCCGAGCCGCAGCGTGCCGCCCATTATCTTTCCGTTTTGGTCTGGCATAAGCTCAATGACGGGATAAGACGTTTTTTTGTTTATTTCGGTGGAATTGGCATCCGCAAAACCTAAAACGTTCCGCGCGTATTCGATAACTTGAATCTGCATACCAAGACAGATTCCGAAGTACGGAATGCGGTGAGTGCGCGCATATTCCGCCGCGATTATCATTCCTTCTATTCCTCTGTCGCCGAAACCGCCGGGAACGATAATGCCGTCCGCATTTTTAAGCCGCTCTTCAGCTGCGGCAGCGTCGACAAGCGTTTCCGCGTCAATCCAGTCAATTTCAACCGCCGCCTGATTGTGAATGCCGCCATGCACGAGCGACTCCACAACGGAAAGGTAAGCGTCATGCAATTCCGTGTATTTTCCGACCAGCGCGATCTTTACGCTTTCTAAAGGATTATTGAAGCGGTCAACCATTTTCTTCCAATCGTCAAGGTTCGACTTTCCAGCCTTTATTCCAAGCGTCTGGCAGACCGCCTCCCCCAGCCCCTCTTTTTCCATTTGGAGAGGGACTTCGTAAATTGAACGCGCTGTAAGATTTTGAATCAAATGAGAACTTTTGACGTTGCAGAACGCGGCAAGTTTTTCGCGCGCAGCAATGTCAATCGGAAGTTCCGTCCTAAGCATTAAAATGTCGGGCTTAATGCCGAGTTCCTGCAATTCTTTGACGCTGTGCTGCGTCGGTTTCGTTTTGATTTCGTTTGCGGTTTTGATATACGGAAGCAGCGTAAGATGAATGTAGCAGCAGTTTTGCTCGCCGACTTTATATTTTATTTGCCTAATCGCTTCGATAAACGGCAACGACTCGATGTCGCCGACAGTCCCGCCTATTTCCGTAATTACGACGTCGGCATTCGTTTCTTCCGTAGACAGGAGCATACGGCGCAAAATCTCTTCCGTTATATTCGGAATGACTTGCACTGTTCCTCCGTGAAAACCGCCTTCCCTCTCTTTATTCAGTACGGAAAGATAAACGCGCCCCGCCGTCGTGTTGGACGACTGTGAAAGCGATGTATCCGTAAAGCGCTCGTAGTGCCCGAGGTCAAGGTCGGTCTCCGCACCGTCGTCCGTAACGAAAACTTCTCCATGCTGATACGGATTCATCGTGCCCGGGTCGATGTTCAAGTAGGGGTCGAATTTTTGATTGACGACTTTTAGTCCGAGATTTTTTAAAATCAATCCGATGGAAGCAGCCGCAATTCCTTTGCCCAGCCCGGAAACAACGCCTCCGGTAATGAAAATGTATTTTGTCATGAAGATTTATCCTTATACGCTAGAAATATTGCGCACTATACCAAAACAACCGGAATTTGTATATATTGCGGTACCTGCGCGCATATACATATACGCTTGTATCAAACAATCACGACAATTGAACATATTATGTAAAAATGTTACTTTTCGAGCATTATGAATACGCTTGTTGCACTCTGCGCAGTGGGTGCGGAAAAAATACTTGGGAACGAAATAAAACACTTAGGATATAAATTATGCGGAAACGCACACGGCCGGGTGCTTTTTGAAGGTGATGACGATGCGCTTTTCCGTTCCAATCTGTGTTTAAGAACAGCAGACCGCGTTTTTTTGCAGACGACAGCTTTCAAAGCTGAAGATTTTGACGGACTTTTTGAAGGCGTTTATTCCGTAAATTGGGATAATTTTTTCAAAAAAGACGTAAAAGTGGTCGTGGATAAAGTCCGCTGTTCCAAAAGCAAATTAAATTCGGAACACGCAATACAAAGCATCGTTCAAAAAGCTGTTTATACAAAACTCGGAGACAAATGGCACATCAGCGTACTGCCTGAAAGCGGTTCAGAAGCGGCGATACGCGTATATATAGACGAAAATAATGTAATGATTCTGTTGGATTTGTCGGGTCTCCCCTTACACAAACGCGGTTACCGCACAGACGGAGGAATTGCGCCTCTTCGGGAAACGACAGCTGCAATTCTCTTGCATGAAATGATGTGGAGACGCAAAACGCCGCTGCATGACCCCTTCTGCGGTTCAGGTACGATTGCTATTGAAGCCGCCTTATACGCATATAATGCGGCTCCGGGATTCGGAAGACGTTTTGCGCTTGAAAATCTTGCAATATATTCTCCAAAACGTGCGGCAGAAATCAGAAAATCAGAAGCGGAAAAAATCCGTACCGATGTTGAAGTGCGCATAACAGGCTCCGACATAGACCGAGCCGCAATTGAACGCAGTAAGCGCAATGCCGAATACGCTTGTGTAACGGCAGGACGCGCACTGCAATCGATTGGAATCGATGCAAAAATACAAAGACCGGATTTTATTCAAGCCGATTTTTCCGAACTTGCAGCTCCTTATCCCGAAGGGCTGCTGCTCTGCAATCCTCCTTACGGTGAAAGACTCGGAGATGAAAACGAAGCTATGGAGCTTTATAAAAAAATGTCCTGTCTTTATTCGGATTTTAAGGATTGGGAAATCGGCGTAATCACCGCCCATAAAAAATTTCAGGAATGCTTCGGGCATTATGCGGATGCTCTTAAAAGCATAAAATCCGGGAGTTTGGATACGACACTATACATTTATGCGGGCAATTCGCAAAAGGGCAAAAACAATTCGCCTCGCAAAAATAATAAAAGCAATAACGGAGATTATAATGGCAGCCGTTATTGAACATGAAAAGCGCAAACAAGAAATTCTTCAAAATGCTTTAGACGTTTTTATAGATTTAGGTTATGAAAACGTAACGTTCCAAAAAATTGCCGACCGCTGCGGCATTACGCGGACGACATTGTATATCTATTTCAGCAATAAACGCGAAATATTTTTGTGGAGCATTCGGCAATTTACATCGGTGATAGAACAGGAGTTGCTCGCCATCGTAAATAAAAAAGACATATCCGCAGAAAAATCGCTGCGCGGTATATTCACAAAGATTCTTGACGAATGCGGAAGCAATAAAAAACTTTTTAACGTTTTTTTAGACTATCTAATGCAGCTTAAACGTTCGGGAGAGGATCCCGGAGCGCGCGTTCTACGCCGCGTAATTCGTTTGCGGCATCTTTTAAATCTTATTTTAATACGCGGAATGAAAAACGGTGAATTCAAGCGCGTAAATCTGCGAGACGCAAACGAAATGCTCTACGGACTTGTAGAATCGGCAATATTCAAAATGACGGTATTAAATCAAAACGATATAAGCGAAATATACAATATGGTGAATCTTGCAATAGACGGATTAAAAATTAGCTGATAAATCAAAACCGTCAAACCAAAGCACGGAAATCAATTTTCAAAGCATTGCCTTCCTTGCTCTCATAAATCCTAATTACTTAGTATCCTTAATTTTGAGTTTTATAAACTCAAAGCTCATACTTTTCTAAGGCAATCCTTAAACCTTCCATTCATTGGAGGACGGCGGACAGTATTTTTAAGCAATTTTGCCCCACGTCAAAATTGCAGCGGACGGTAAACCCGTTATGTCTTTCATATCCAATTTTTTCCGTCCGCCACCCGCAGTTTTCCTCCCTTGACCCACCTTCCTTGGGCACGACCAAAGGATTACCATCCTTTGGAATCCCGGATTATTCGTATATTTTAATTTCCTAGGTGAGCTAATATCCGATATTTATAAAAATAGAAAGTCTCGACATCCGGACTATCGGCTGATTTTGGGAAAATTGATTTCCGTGGACAAAAGCACGTTCACTCGGAGTGCAGGCGAAAATATCGTATACTGCCGGAGTTTAAAATTTTCCGGATGCGCGCAAAACATAATTCCGCGATGTCCGAATATTTTGAGCCGGTTTTTATTTCTTCTTTTTTCTGAATTAAAATGCAGCGTCTGATGCCGCCGTCGATACGGTTTTGTTCGATTACGGCTTCAAGCGTCGTTCCGCTGCCCGCAAAAAAATCCATTACAACGGTATCAGGCGGCATTCCCGTAATGCTTATAAGACGGCGGACAAGTTCTACCGGCTTGGGATTATCAAAGCAGTGTTTTTCACCTAACAAAGAATCGACGTAAGCTTGCGCATTGCGCGTAGTCCCCGTTCCGCCGATTATGTTTTTCGGAATCACTTTATTTTGTTCTCCGTTAAATATTTTTACACGCGGCACGGATTCGTATTTCGGGGCGGAACCGAAATATATCTTGTTTTGGGCAAGCAATACGCTCATTTTTTCCCGGCTTACAAGCCATTGCCGTTTCCAAACTTTTCCTGACGGAGAATGAATTTCGTAAAAATTCTTGTGTAAGGGATTTGAGCGTGCCTCGCTGAATGAAATGCTTCCGGAAAACCAGTTTCCCCGTTCATCGCCGTCGACGTTCGATCTTGCCCAAACGCTTATTTCAAAATCGCAAAACGGACGCAAATATTTTTTATTTTTCGCATAACATAAATTCGACTGCTGAAGCGTGCGGGACCATTTATCCTTTTTGCCCTTTCCGTGAAGCCACATAAAATCGTTGACAAAATTCTCCTCGCCAAAAATTTCATCACAAAGAATTTTAAGTCTGTACAATTCTTCCGTTCCGATTGCAATAAATATGCATCCGTCGGGACTAAGCAGTTTTTGCGCAGCTTTAAGTCTCCGTGCCATAAACGAAAGCCACGCACCGTGCTTATCTTTATTTTTTACGCCCGTACAGATTTGCCCGCCGGTTTCCTCCGAAAAATCGGCATCGCAAAATGTAAATGTCTTTCCCGTATTATACGGCGGATCAATATATATGATTCCGATTTTTTCTTTAAAATCTTTTTCCAGCAATTTTAATGCGGGATAATTGTCGCCTTCAATAAAAATATGTTCGGGATTTTCGACTCCAATCCGTTTATCCTTATCTTCTTTAAGCGTAAAATCCTCGTTTTCATCATTCTCTTTCACAGCCGGACTCATAAACTTGACTATAATAAAATTCGTTTTTTATTTCATATTATGCGATTCAAGGAGCGCGTCGCCGACTTTCCCGAGTTTTTCTATCATTTCCCAGTGCCAGTCTAATGTTTTGGGTTTGAATAACGGCGGCGGATTTGGTTTCCTGCGGGAATTGGCTTCTTTTATGATTTTAAAAAGTTCTTCTTTTGCCGCTGCCGACTCTATTTTTTCAAGATACGGTTTTCCTAATGTGCACAAACGCTGAATTCCGTCGCTGTCGCTGTAGATTGCTGCGGAAAACGGAAGCGACCGGTATTTTTCAACATTTCTGATTATTTTTCCGCGTCCGGACGCTGATGTGTATGTCTGTCCCGCGCTTTTAATATGTTTTTTCAATGTAAAAACGTTATCTCCGTCTGTAAATGAGGCGGCTGCATATCCATCATAGTCCATATCCGTTTGCCAAAAACGCAGTTTGTAAACGGCATTTTCCGTTATATACCATGAATTTATATTTTCTTTATTTTCGCGCTCAAAAATGCGTATGGAATCCGCAGAATTTATTCCCTGCCAATAAATATTTTCCGCTTTTGAATTTTCTGAGCCGGGAACGGAGTCTGTCTGCGTTTTTATCTTATCTAAATCATCTTTTGTTCGAATGAGAAAATTTAAGTACAGTTTGCCGTCAAGAACCGCTGCAGGGATTATTGAAATGTTTTTCTTGTCGTAACTTATGCTTATTTCCCACGCATTCAAATCATCTTGAATCCGCGAATATTCTGCCGTTATATATTGCGCTTCGGGAGAGGTTGCCGCATTTACGCTTCTTTTTTCCGTCTCAGAGTCTTCGGGAGATTCTGCTGCGCGGTCGTAATACCAGCCGTAGTATTCTTTTAAGATAACGGAAACTTTTCCTTCTGTTCCAAAGAAAACATATCTGTCGTCTCCTTTCCATATACCGTAAAGCTCGGTAGGTGTCTGTGTATTCACGTTTACTGAAATCAACAGAAATAAAAATCCGATGGAAAAATACCTTTTCATGCTTTATTTTCGGCATTTATCAACATTCCTATAAAGATGCAGCGATTTTTCTGAAAGTCGATATGTCAACAATTCTGTTTGCAATATCCGTGATTATTTTTTTTTGAGAATTCGGGTAATATTTTTGCATGAAACTTATTTGCGCACCTATGGCAACATTAAGTCATGCAGCTTTTAGAATGTTGATAGAAAAATTCGGCGGTTGTGATGAATATTTTAATGAAATGATTAATGCGCCGTCTTTAATAAACGGCGGTAAGTTTGAAGGTTTTTATATAGAAGAAAAACCGGTACCTCAAAAACTTGTCAGGCAGCTTACAGGAAAAACTGTAGATGCTTTTACCGCTGCTGCAAGGATTTTGTGCCCTCTTAACGGCATCGGGATGGATTTAAATATGGGCTGCTCCGCGCCGGACATTGTAAAAAGCGGAGCCGGAATTGCGTGGATGCTGAAGCCTGTTGCGGAAACGGAACGTATGGTTCAAAGCGTAAAAAAAGTTTTGCGTAATTATGAGGAGCAGTCCGGCATCCATAGAAGGCTAAGCGTAAAGCTCCGGCTTGGAGATTCCGACTTTACGGACAAAGATTTTTTTGCATTCTGCGATATGCTTGTTCAAAACGGTGTTGAATTTATTACAATTCATCCGCGAACAAAGAAAGAAAAATTCCGCGAAGCTCCGCGCTATCATTATGCAGAGGAACTTGCGCTTCGGTGTAAAGCCTATGGAGTAAAAGTTTGTGTTAATGGGGATATAAACGATGTTCAGAGTGCTGAAAACGTAATGCACCTTTGTCCTGATTGCGATTCCATTATGATTGGGCGCGCCGCTGTGGAAAAACCGTGGATTTTTGCCGAAATCCGTAAAAGATTTGCCCAAAGCGATGAAAAAATTGTCGGAGCTGAAAGCGGTTCTGAAAAAGAAATAGATTTGCTGGAACTTGCTGTAGAATTTACGGAAAACGTAAAAAATTATCAGCCGGAAGAATTCTGGCGGACGCGGCTTCAAAGATTCTTTTTTTATTTTTGCAAAAACTTTTGGTTTGAAAATTATGTCAAAAATAAACTGATGAATTCAAAAACGCCGGATGAATCCGTAAAAATTCTTGAAGAATATTTTGAGCGTGTCGGCGGCGACAGATTCAAGCGTATTGTGATATAATTCGCGCAATGTATGAAATCGAACTGAAAGCTCATGTGAAAGACAGAAAATCTTTGTCCGAAAAATTAAAAGTTTTTGCAAAATTTGTTCGGCACATAAAACGCAGCGATGAATATTATCATCTTCCTGCAGAAAACTGTGAGTTTGCAAAGAAAGACGCGGCAGGAAAGACTTATATAAGTGTCCGTCTGCGCACGGAAACTTCTTTTTTTCCGCAGGAAGAATGTAAAACTTTTTTCACCTATAAGCGTAAAGAATTGCGTACAGGTGTAGACGGGACGATGAGTGAAGTAAACGATGAAAAAGAGTGCATTATTTCCGATGGAAACGCATTAAAAGCCGCTTTTGAAGATGCCGGTTTTACGCTTGCACAAAAAAAGCAAAAAGATGTGGAAGAATATGAAATGCATACTCCGTTCGGAAAAGCGGCTATTGAATTGTGTTCCGTTCCGCCTTTAGGAGATTTTCTTGAAATCGAAATATTGAGCAGCTCAAATGATGATTTGCAAGTAAAATCCGTTCAAAAAGAACTTATGCGCATTTTAGATAAGGCGGAAATTCCTCCGGAGCAAATCGAAAAGCGATATTACAGCGAACTTTTGGCGGAAGCGGAAATCAACAATAGATTTAAGGATAATTAATGATGAATATTTTCAGTATAACTCATAAATGCAGTAATTCAGGAGCAAGGACAGGTGTTTTGACGCTGCCGCACGGAACTGTAAAAACTCCGGTTTTTATGCCGGTAGGAACTGCGGCAACGGTCAAGGCTGTTTCTAAAGATGAACTTGAAGAAATAGGATTTGAAATAATACTTGCCAATACGTATCACTTATTTTTGCGTCCGGGTGCAGATTTGATACATGAAGCTGGCGGATTGCACGGATTTTCCGGCTGGAAGAGAAATTTCTTAACCGATTCCGGCGGTTTTCAAGTTTTTTCGCTTTCTAAATTGAGAAAAATTTCCGATGAAGGCGTAACATTTCAAAGTCATATAGATGGAAGTCGGCATCTTTTTACTCCGGAAAATATTGTTCAGACGCAGGTAAAATTTAATTCCGATATTCAAATGCAGCTTGATGTTTGTTCCGGCTATGGTGTTGAAAAATCCGAAGCCGAGCGCGCGCTTAAAATCACTTCCGCTTGGGCAAAACGTGCAAAGGATGAGTGGATTCTAAAGAGATGTGAGGGATACGAGGGAATTCTTTTTCCGATTGTACAGGGGAATTTTTTTGAAGATTTGCGCATTCAAAGTGCGGAATTCGTTTCTTCTCTTGATTTGCCGGGAATTGCAATCGGCGGATTGAGTGTAGGAGAGCCGCCTGAAACATTTGCACGCTTTACGCAGTTTACGCTTCCGCTTTTGCCGGAAGAAAAGCCGAAATATATTATGGGAATAGGAACCCCTGAATACATTCTTGAGGCTGTTGCGAACGGTGTCGATATGTTCGATTGCGTTCTTCCCACCCGAAATGCGCGCAACGGTTCCTATTTTACGCGCGACGGAATGCTTAGCATTAAACAGGAACGTTTTACTCATGATTTTTCTCCTATTGATTCTGAATGTAATTGCAAAGTGTGCCGCAATTATTCGCGCGCATATCTTAGACACATTTTTAAAGAACAGGAGATTTTAAGTTCTATGCTTGCGTCGTATCATAATCTTTATTTTTTGAACAATATGATAAAAGAAATTCGGGCATCGATCGAAAATGATTGCTTTGAAGAATACAGAAAAAATTTTCTTGCGCGCTTTACTCAAAATGCAAACCGATAAGATTGAATGATAAAGTTGAACGTCAAAATGCTGCCGTCCAACTTCACTTCATATTCCATTTGCCGTAAAAATATGGGGGAAAAATGATATTACGAATTAAACGAATGATTTTTATGCTTTTGTGTGCGTTGCTGCTGTGCGCTTATGCTTCTTCGGAGTCGGACGAAGAATCCGGAAATCCTTCATCGTTTACAACTTGGGAAGTTTCTATTCCTGCCGCAAAAAGACCGCGCGCAGCAGATGCTGCAAAGTCTGAAGAAGCTGAAAAACGCGATGAAGATGAAACCGTTTACGAAAAAAATCTGAAAGCAATAAATTTCGGTACGCCTTCGGAAATCGGAAAATTGATTGATGATATAAGCGAACATGAAGATCCGCGTTATGACGGCGCGCTGTATGATTTATTCATCAGTTCAACAAACAGTACGATAAAAGAAAAGATAATCGCGTATTTTACAAAACGCAAGGACCCTTGCCTTGAAGATTATGCCGTAAGCGTCCTCGATGATCCTTACGATACATCTAATTCCATTGTAGAAAAACTTTTTGCGTATGTAAGCGAAGTTGAATGCAAAGAAGCTGCTCCCGCACTCGTCAATCTTCTTGAAAACGGTGAGGAACGTTATTTTAACGGAGCGCTCAGTGCGCTTGGAAAAACCGGCGGTGAAAAAGAAGCCGATTATCTTGCCGACTATCTTGAACGAGATGATCTTACTGTGCCTCAAAGGCAGGCACTTATGCGGACGCTCGGTTCTATGGCGGCAGAGGGAACTTTTGAAAGAATTTTAGATATTGCGCAGGATGAAGATGAAAACAGTTTTGTGCGTATGTATGCGGCGGAAGCCGTCGGTAAGATGAAAAAAGATGAAGCTGTTCCCGTACTTTTAAATCTGCTTGAAAAAGGCGATCCTAATATGAGGCAGTATTGCATAAAAGGTTTGTCGTATTTTACTGATGTTCAGGATGCGCGTGAGGCGGTTTTGCAGAGCATACGCGACGACCATTATAAAGTCAGGCTGGAAGCTATAGATGCTGCCAAAAAGATGAATATTTCTGAAGCCATAAGCTATATTATTTATCGGGCAAAGAATGACAGCGAAAAAGTCGTAAAAACAGCTTGTTATTCGTTTCTTGCGGAAATGAATAATCCCGAAACTTCTCAATTTCTTTCAGAACAGCTTGCCGATAAAAAAACAAGCGACAGTGTAAAAATCGAAATTGCAAAAGCTGTTATGAAAGACGGCGTTATCGGCTCAAATGAAATTATCGCGCTTGCAAAAGAATCTGTTGCGGATGTTAAACACAAACAGCTTAAAAATGAACTTGGCAAATTGCTTATAAAGTATCCGCGCCCGTCTTACGGCGAAATCTGTGCAATGTATATTGCTTCAAAAGATGCGGATACGGTAAGTCAGGGACTTGAAATCTTTAAAGCCGGTAAATATGAAGAAGCCCGAAGTGCGGTTATTACCGTTGCAGGGGATAAAAAAGCGAAAGAGTCCAACAGAAAACGCGCCGCAAAACTTGCGGGGCTTGAGGAAGATTCTGAAAATGTTACGAAGTCTTCAACTGCGGTGAATGATTTTGAAAATAAAAATCCTGCCGATGCAAAATGATTTATAGGTCGAATTTCGAGTTTTATGAAAAACTCGAAATTGAAGCTTATAATCGCTTTAATTCAGCAGGATTTTTTGCAGCTATCCGAAAATCTGTCCGGGGATTTTTAATTTTTCTTTGAAAGGAAAGGTTTTATCAAATTCTTCAGCTTCATTTTCATCTATAAGATATCCTTGCGGTGTAGAATATTCACCGGAGATGCCTGTAAGATAAGACGGAATCAGCTCTTTACAAAGGAAGAATGAAGCGTCAGCTCCTTCCGGTAATCCGTGATAGCGTATTCCGAATTCGCTTGCAAATGTAAAACCGCTTTTTCCGTAGAAATCGATATTTCCTTCAAAGCAAACTGCACCGCATCCCAGTGTCGCAGCATTATCCAATGAATAATCAAGCAAAAGTTTTCCGAATCCTTTTTTCTGAAATTCCTGTGCGATACAAATCGGTCCCATTGTCATAACAGGAATTTCCTTGCCGTTATCTGTTTTAATTACAGCGTTCATGAAAACATTTTGACCGATAAGTTTTCCGTCCAGCTCCATAACAAAATCAAGCTCCGAAACGAATGCAACGTCATTTCTGAGCTTGTGTAAAAGATAATGTTCCGTGCAGCCCGGACGGTAAACATTCCAAAACGCTTCTCTTACAAGCGTTTCAACTTTCCTATATTCATCTGCTTTTTCCAAACGGATTATGTAGCCGTCTTTATTCATTTCTTTTCCATTCACCTTTTTCTTTGCCGCTGATAACAGCGTATTTCCAGTTTATTATTCCGCCCATGTCCATTATGTTTTTATAGCCCAGCTTTGAAAGTTTTTCTGCGGCGGCAGCACTGCGGACTCCCGAACGGCAATATACGATAATCGGAGCGTCTAAATTCGGCAATTCTTTAGGCACTTTTCCGTTTATTGATTCATTTGGGATTAAAATTGCGCCCGGAATGTGTCGCGCTTCATATTCATCCTGTCTTCTTACATCAACAAGTGTTATGTTCGGATTTTCGTTGAGTGCTGAAAATCCTTCTGCGGCACTTATTTTTCTTACGGCGGCAAAATTGTTTTTCTTTTGGTTTGCCGCAGCGAAACACGATGTCAAAATAGTGGCAGAAATTATAACGGCTGCAATCGATTTTGAATTCATAGAAACTCCTGTAAAAAAATATACCTGTTCGACAGGTGATTGTTAATCTCTAAAAAACATATCATAAAAATAAAAAATATGTTATCTATAGACTAAAAAATATTCTTATTTACTTTTTGTTATTATTCATGCTAAAATTATGCAAATTATGAATATATTATTTCTCCCTCAAAATAGGTGAGAGAGGTTTGCCATGTCTAACAATCCTAATAATTACGCTGAAAAAGATACGTCCGGCGTAACTGTAAAAGTACCTATAGGCGTAAAGCTTGCGTCTGTTATTGGAATACTTGTTCTTGCGTCTCTTGGAACTGTTACTTTTCTTAACAGCCATTTTATCGGGCAGGATGTTAAAATCACTGCGGAAAACAATAATCTTTCTATTAATTCCCGTGCGGCAGGAACCGTTGAGGGAAGATTAAGTACGGTTCGCGCGAATGCTTTCCAATTGCTTGATCTTATAAATGTTGTAAGCGGAGGAAGTTCTTCCGCGCTTGCAAAACAAGCAGAAGCGTTTTTCTTTGAAAGAAATCAAGATGTAGCTTCCATTTATGTAATTTCTGCAGAAAGTGCCGCCGGTTCAAAAAGAGCGGCTGCTTATGATACATATTTAATAAATACGCGATTTTTTACTTCAAATGAAATAGAGCCGACCGTTATGGACTCTTTCGTTTCCGGCTGCCGCGATGAAATCTCTCGTTCCTGTGCAGGCGAGACTATAGCTTTAAATTCTTCTCCTTTTTTCGGTATCCCCGTTATGAGTTTGCTTTTTCCTTGGAAAGAAAACGGGCGTGATCAAACTTGTATAATTACTTTTTCAATAGAAAGCATTACGGACATTTTAGGAAGTGATTCTGTTAATACTACGTTTTTGATAAACGACAGCGACGATTTATTGTCGCATCCTGAGTCTGAACGCATTTTAATCGGCGAAAATCTTAAAAATAATCCTCTTGTAGCCGAAATGCGCAAAAATAATGAAAATAATGCTGACAGCCGCCAAATCGTATTTTCTGCGGACGACGGAACCGGCAAAAAAACAAGATTTTACGGCGCATATCAAAAACTTTCTATGGCGGATGTTGTCGTTCTGACAACCGTTCCTCTTGATTCCGTTCTTGAGGCGGTCAGTGTTACGCGCAGAAACAACCTATATCTTACCGGAATAGTTTTCTTCTTATCCATTATGATTGTTTTGTGGTATGCACGGCTCGGTATTTCGCGACATCTGCGTAAACTCACTGCGGCTGCGGAAGAAATTAAAAAAGGCAATTTTGGTACGCCTTTGTTCGATTCTCTCAATACAAAACGTTATGATGAAATTGGAGTTCTAAACCAGAGTACAAAAGACGAATTGGACTTTCTTAATGTATTTGCGAGATTTACGAATAAGGCTGTTGCAAAAGCGATTGCCCGTAAAGAAATCGACTTTGAGCCTCACTTAAAAGACATAACAATATTTTTCAGCGATATACGCGGTTTTACGGCGATAAGCGACGGTTTTAAAAATAAATTCGAGGACGAATCTCCGCGAGAGATTATCGGATTTTTGAACGATTATATGAGCCGCATGGTAAATTGTATTACTCTGAGTCACGGTAATGTAGATAAGTTTGAAGGCGATGCGGTTATGGCAGTATGGGGAATTATGCGCGATGACAGCCTTGAATACGAGCAGCTCCCCGATTCCTCCGAGAAAAAACTTGAATTAAAGCGTATTCACGCGGCGAATGTAAAACAAGATGCTGTAAATGCTATTCGCGGAACAATTGCTATGCGTTACGCGCTTATGAAATATAATAAAGATGCGGAAGCGTTTACAAAAGCGCATGAAAATGAACCTAAAGCAAAGTATAAGCCGCATATAAGAATCGGATGCGGATTGAATACCGGTCGTGCTACCTGCGGTATTATGGGTTCCTATGACAAGATGGAATATACTGCAATCGGAGATGCCGTAAACTTTGCTTCCAGAACGGAAAGCTCCAACAAAGCCTGCGGTACCGACATACTTATCACGGAAACAACTTACCGCATTCTTAAAAACGAGTTTATACGATGCGAAGCGAACGGATTTAAAATTCCGGAAGCGAATATAGCTGATGAAATCGTTGTAGAAATGATTCCTGTTGAATTTGAAGTAAAGGGTAAAGGCGTTCAGCATTTTTACGGTGTTGTGAATATGCCTGGATTCAACATAGAAGAATTCTTTAAATCCGGCGATCCGAACTTTATTGCTGATCCTGATTGTCTAAAAGCTGTCGGACCTGAAGGTCCTAAAACATTGAATGAAGTCCGTAATATGCTTGGAATTCCAATCCCTGACTTTGAAAAGGTGAATTTAAATGAAGAAGAAAATAAAGTCCAAGTCAAGAAGTAGTTTTCTTCTCCCGTTTATAATTGCTATGACCGTGAGTTTTTTCGGCATAGTATTTAATTCTTTTATGTTTTACGGCAGCTTTTTTAGAGCTCTCACAAAACTGAACGAAGAACCTATTGCGACGATCACGTTTAAGTATAGAACCGCACAGCGTAAATTTCTTAGAAAAGTCGTATGGGATCGTCTGCGCGAAAATTCTCCCGTTTATGACGGAGACACGATTCACACTTCCAATCTTGCCGAAGCGACAATTTATTTTATTGACGGCAATATTATGGAACTTTCCGAAAATACTATGGCGCAGGTTTTTCTTTCGAAAGATAAGTCTTTGCGCGCAGAACTTGCAGGCGGTGCTGCAGTTGTTGATTCTTCCGGCTCGGAGCACGGAATGACGCTTTCATCGGGCGGTACGGAAACCGTGCTTGCGGCAGGTACAAGCGTAAGTGCTAAAACTACGCCGGTTAAATCCGTCATGGAGTTTATGGAAAGAATCGGAAAAAAATCTTCCTCGTCAGCAGAATCCGGGCAAGAGGAGATCGCTTTACAGGTATTGAAAGGAAATGCGACCGTCCGCTCGGAAAATAAAGGCGAAATATCCATCGGCGAAGGCGAAGGAATTGTCGTAAGCCGTGAAGAAGAATTAAAACCTTCTTTTATTGTTACCGAGCCTGCAGTAAATGCAAAACTGCTTTATCATACGGAAGGTGAGGCAAAAGTTCCGTTTAAATGGAATCTTTCAAACGTTTCCGAAGGAAGCGGAATTAAAATTTCCGTTTCCCCCGAGAAAAATTTTTCGGAAATAATTGCCGAAACTACCGTAGAAAATTCTTCACAAACCGAATTGAATCTTGGTGCGGGAAACTATTATTGGAAAGCCTCTATGGCAGGCGGAAAGGACGGAACCGACGTATCCGAAACGCAGGAAATATCCGGACGCATAAAAGTCATCCAATCCTTGTCTCCGAGCCTTATAGCTCCCGTCTCGGGATTTGAATATACATATAGAACGAAAATGCCTGCAGTCCGCCTTATATGGACTGAAAGTCCGCTTGCTTCGGCTTATAAAATCGAAATATCTAAAAATGCGGATTTCTCTTCAACAGAGCTTGAATTGCGTTCGAGTCTTACATCTTCGATTATATCGACACTTCAAGACGGAACTTATTATTGGCGCGTAACCCCGTTTTATTCAGTGAACAAAGAGGGTTTTACAACGCCCTCAAAGACCGGTTCTTTTGCCATCGTTCAGAAGGGTTCTCTTAACTCTCCGGAAATTTACGTTCCTGCCGACAACGCTTTTGTAAATATCGAACAAGGCGCAAAGAATTCGTATTTTTCATGGCGACAGGAAACGGAAGCCGCCAAGTATTCTATCGTGATTGCGGATAATCCCGAACTTTCACATCCTAAATTGAATGAAGAAACTTCGGACAACTATATTACGTTTAATGCCGCACGAAGGAATTTTACTGAAGGCAAATGGTACTGGGCTGTAGGCTATGTAGACGGCGAAGGCAATACTTCTCCGCTCAGTGAAGTCCGCTCGTTTTATGCGATGAACGGAGAGCCGGAACAGCACACTATCGAGCCTGTCGACGGTTATTCGTCATCCGAATCTCTCGTAAGAGATACTAAATTTACATGGAAGCGGAATCTGACGGAAACTTTCAAAAGCGAAATACAGTTTTCTACAACAGAAGACTTTACGAATATCGTCTACCGTTCGGAAATTGCGCCTAATTCCAACAGCATCGGCGGTTTGACTTTTAGTACCGGAACTTATTATTGGCGATTGAAATCTGTAAGCGACATCAACGAAATAACCTTGTTAACTCCGCCTAAGAAGTTCCGTGTATTGGAGAATTTTCCTGCTCCGGTCATGCTTGCCCCGCTTGAAAAGGCGGTAACGCGAGAAAACCGCCCTTACGAGTTTAAATGGGAGGAAATTCCCGAAGCCGATTTTTATAAATTCGCAATCTTCAATGAAGCCGACGGCACTCTTATGTATGAGGATAACGTATGGGGAACATCCGTCGAACTTGATATGTTTAAAGGACGAGACTTTATAGAAAAATCATATTACAGATGGCAGGTTCAAGCACAAGCCAATGCCGTTCCCGGAATTTCCACTCGCCGTACCGGAAAACTTGCGGAAGACGTGTTTTATCTGGTAAAGCTGCGTCCGGTAGAAGTTGAATTTCCTGCAAAAAATGCAAGAATTGACGGTGCCGAAGCGATTATAAATCCGATAACCGCACGCTGGTCTTCCGTAGACAATCTTGCACGTTCGCAATTCGTACTTAGGCGTACGAATGTTTCTCCGAGCGAAGTTGTTTTAAAAGTTCCTACGGATAAAGAAATGCGAAACGGAACGGTCAATGCTCCTTTCGAGGTGCTGCTTGATGTTGCGGACGGTCTTAGAGCCGGAACCTACGAAATTGTGATATATGCGGAAACGCTTGACGGAATCGACGTTTCCAATAGCGAAGCTAAAAACAGAGGAAGGTTTACGATAAAAGAGGTGGAACCGCTTCCAGCTGCATCAAATCTTGTTGCAAAACCTGCGCTTTTTAATGCCGATTATTTGCGGATGCCGCAAAATCCTAAATCAATAACATTGTCGTGGGATAAAGTTTCGGCTGCGACCGACTATTATGTAACGATCCGCACCAAAGCGGGTAAGGTTCTCTTACGGAAAAACGTAACAAACGGAACTTCTTATGCAATCGAGTTTACGAAACTTTCTCCCGAAGATAAGGCGGTTTTCTCCAACGGTACATTTAATTGGCGCGTAGAAGCCGTAAGAAGAATCGACACGAATAAAGACGGTAAGCCGGATAAAATTCTCCAAGGCGGAAGAATAAGCGAGTCTTCCTTTGAAACGGATATCCCTACTCCGAAACAAATACAAGCGAAAGGAGCGTCCAATCCGTATGGAAATTAAACGATTAGTATTTATTTTATTTTCTATCTTTTTTTTGTTGGTGCCGGTTTTTTCAAAACCCAGAAATACTTTGGGCTTCAAATCGGAAAAGCAGATAAAGGAAAAATCTCCAGAAGGAGCGGTAGGAAACGACTCGGCTCAAGCTGCAGACGGGGAAGATACCGACGATAATGAAGAAGCCGTTGAAGATTCATGGCAATATCTTGAATGGGATGAAACTTATCCCGAATATGTTTTGCGCTATGAGGCAGTAATAGAAAGATATTCGGAAAAGACAAAGACCTATTCGAGAATTTCCCGTTTATTTACCGAAGGAAATGAAACCAGCGTTCAAGTCAAACCGCTGCTTACGCCGGGAAATTATCGCTACAAAGTTATTACTTATAATCTCATCGATGTCCCGGAGATAGAATCGGACTGGTTCGAATTCAAAATATACAAAGCTTTTCAACCGGAAATAACCGATATACATACTACCGTAAATCTTACGGCAAACGTATTTTTGGACGAGAGCAACGACGGAATTTTTGTTGTAAGCGGAAAAAATCTTTTTGACTTATCTGAAGGCGAAACGGATGTATCTTTTACGGATTACGTTCTTGTCTCCGACAGAAAAGCTTCAAAAACGGTTCTCCAGCCGACAATCCTCGAGCACGACGATAAAAACCGCAGACTAAAAGTGCAGTTTGATATTAAATCGCTTGATTCGGGGACATATTATTTTATCGCTACAGATGCAAGCGGTCTAAAAAATGAAAAATCACGGCATAACGAAGTCATCGTAAAATTTAAAAAGCGTTTCGATTTTAATTTAAGTGCAGGTTATTCGCTTCCCGCAATTCTTTATGATGACACTTTTTCGAAATATATGGGTTCCAGCGTATGGCCGCTCAGTGCGTCCGTAAGATTCAGTGCCGTATCGTTCAAACATAGATACGGATATTTCGGGGCGGGACTCTCGGGGACTTATACCCGTATGGATAAAAATTTCGGCGATTATAAACTGGGCGGTAATATGATTCTTACGCACGGTTTGTTCGTTTATCAGCTTCCGATCAGAATACAATCGAAAAATACGGGTATGCAGCGTCATTTGCTTACGGTTGAAGCGCACGCAGGACCCGGACTTTCCATGTTTACCGGATATAAATTCGACTTCGGAAGCGATATCTACTCATATGCGCTAAATAGCGGCAATTTCAGCATACTTGCAGGCGGCGCACTTCAATATTACATTACAAACAGACTATATGCCGAAGCGAATATCGATTACGTAAACGCTTTTACCAAAGATATGAAATTAGGAATCCTTGTCCCCACTCTCGGTGTAGGTTGGCAGTTCTAAATACTATTAGGCTTAATTTCGAGTTTCTTTATTTTTATAAATCCCACATACAGCTTTCCTAAAGAATTACAATGCATGAACAAATCGGGATTCCAAAGGGCGGCGGACGGTAAAACATAATGCGAAAGACATAATCGGTTTCCCACCCGCCGACTCTGTTGGGAAGGACATTGCTATCCAAGTTTTCCTGAGGGAAAACTTGAGGCGGCGGGAAATAAGTAAAAGTTTGTAAAACCCGTTTTTACCGCCGCCCGTCCGCTGCAATTTTGCACAGCAAAATTGCGTAAAAGATTATTTATTGTGCCCAAGAGATAAATCTGCGGGCTATGTAAGATTTCTCAAGTTTCGAAAATTCGAAACTTGAAGCGGACGGTAAACTTGTTATGTCTTTCAGTCCGGTTATTCCGTCCGCCACTCCCTTGAAATAACGGTTTAAGGCTTGCCTTAGAAAAATATAAGCTTTGAGTTTCCAAAACTCAAAATTAAGTCTAATTAAATTCCTTATTCAAGATTCCGTGTCGGAAATATATACGGCAGCCTGAAATCCGCCTTTAAATAATGCGCGCCAAAAACGCTCCTTACTTATTGCAGGATGATTCGGCACCTTCTCATCGAATTTGCGGGCGGCATCCAGCGCGGTTAAATGCGTCCAGTCTTTTTGCGGACGCTTAAGAAGTGCGCGCAATTCGTTTTGTGCGGAAGACAATACACTCTCTCCGGTGGCAATTTCACCGCGTAAATCGATTTCATCCAGTTCGGAAAACGCATCAAACGCGCACGGCGGAAACCCTCTTTCGTCCGGCAATTCCCGGCAGGCAAGAAAATCTTCCGTGCGCCTATTACGCGGTTCAAGGCGCACAAAGATATTTGAAACCGCATTTTCCGAAGCCTCCAGAGCTTCTTTAAAAGACGGCGCGCGCGTGATGACGTTCCCGCACTTTTCTACGTTATTTCTCGGGAAATCGATATCACTTCCGACTTTTACGGGGCGCGGAAATACGTTTTCTACAAAAGGCAAATTAGAAGCATCTTCAAGTCCGTAGATTCCGGCAATCCTCCCCGGAATCGAAATCCATGCGCGCTCCGCACTGTATTTTACACAAGGGACTTCATATAGATCGAAAGGTTTACGAGCATTTATGCAAGAGGCGGGAGGACGGAATTCCAACGGGACACGGCGAGATTCAAGCTCGCAAGGCTTCATTCCGGCAGCAATCAAAATTCCTTGCGCGGTAAGATTTAAATCCGATGCATAAGGAAAGGTCCAGCCGGACATATAACCGCCGGAAAGACGCGCGGCAATTTCTCCTATTACTGGTCCTTCGGCGGAATATTTTATGTCCGCCTTTGCAGCCCCGTGTGTGAGTCCCAATGCTTTTACACCGAGCGCAAACACGGCAATAAGTTCTCTCCGCTTTGCCTCGTCTATCTTTCCGAGAGGACAAGGAATAGTGTGTCCGGTTTCGATAAAATACGGCGGAAAATATATATGGCGGACGGCAAAACCGGTTACGGTCATCATGCCGTTGTATACAAGCGCGTCAATAGAAAATTCTTCGCCGTCAATAAAATCTTCTATTATGACGCTTGACGTGCGGGAATTTTTTTGCGCCGTATAAAAGGCGGATTCCAGTTCCGTTGCGTTACGAGCAAGTCGGCATCCGCGTGCACCCATATTATCGACGGGTTTTACGACAACGGGAAAATCGAAATCATGAGGAAGCTCGTCTCCCGCCTTAAAACTTCTATAGTGAGGAGACGGAACTCCGTGTGCGTCAAAACAACTGCGCATTCGGTCTTTTATACTTGCGTTGAGTGCCGCTTCATAAGAATGACACGGAAGTCCGAGTTTTTCGGCAACGTATGAAACGGAAGCGGAAAAATCGGTACCCGCCGTAAATATCGCACATAAATTTTGAGATTTAATTAATTCACGCGCAAATGCAAGAATTCCGTCTTTATCTTTTAAATCGACGGGTTTAAAAAAATCCGCATCAGAAGCGCATACAGCGGAAGGATTTCCGTCAACAGCGGCGCTCTTAAATCCCATCTCTTTCACGGCAAGAAATGCAGGTTTTTGCATTAAACCCGCGCCTAAAATCAAAATTGTTTTTTCATTCATCTTTCTTTCCTGCAATAAACTTCAAACGTGTCGCCCAGTGAAAGAGCATGACTCATTGCATCAAAAAATTTAAATCTTACACCGCCTTTTTCCCAGCCGTGTTTTTTTACGATAGGAAAACGTTCCGCATGGTGTCCTGTAGAGACGATTGAAACTGCGGAAAAACCGAAGCGTTTGAGAATTTTAGAAGTATTTTCCGGCTCCCAAATTGTGTAATGATCGGACGGGCTGCTTTCAAAAAAAGACTGCTTGCAAAACCGCGCCGAAACGCCGCTACCCGACGGAGTAGAAAATGCGAAGACGCCGCCTTTTTTTACAAGCGATGAAACTTTTTCAAGCACGGCTTTTAAATCCTGAAAATGTTCGATTACATACCACATCGTAACGGCGTCAAAGCCGTTTATCCCGAATTCTTCCGCCGCGTCAAAATCCGGAAATTGCGCACACGCAGCCGGAAATAGCAATGTCTTTCTAACATATTCAACGGCATCTTCGGAAATATCCGTTCCGTAAGGAATCCATCCGTCGTCATTTGCAGCAGATAAAAACGGACCGTATGCGCAGCCTATATCCAGAACCGACGGTTTTGCTTTACCGCCCGCGTGCAGTACCGAATTTATTTCCATAATTCTTCGCACGGACTGCGCCTTTATCGCCGGGAAATCTTCAAGGTATGTCCGCCCGTACTGATTTTTATATTGTTCCGCAAAATACGTTTTCGTATATTTTTTATCTTTTTTATCCGCAGTCCAAGCCATATAAACCATACCGCAATCCGCACAACGTCTAAAAGTCCTAAGTTCCGTCCTGGCGACAATGGAATTCGGTACGTCTTTTTCGGAGCGGCATACAGGACAAAGCAAACGTTTTGAATGCGAAAGCTGTTCTATAAAATTTCCGAGATTTTTTTGAGGAATTTCATTTTGAACCGACGGATAAAATTTATCTATCGTCTTTATTCCGAATTTTTCAAATCCGCCGGCTTTTGAAATATCTTTTTTATCAAGACAAAAAAATCCGTATTTTTCTGCAAGCCGACGGTGCAAATCGCTTGTCGCAAGTAAAATAACTGCAGAACCTGCAGCCGCCGCCTCAAATGCCGTTAAACCGTAATGAGTTACCACAAGATCGTAGGCATGCAATTTTTCGCGAAGATTGCGCATAGGCGGCACATACTTGATATTGAGCATGGAAATGCCGGAAGACTCCGAGTCGGCACCGGAATCATCGTCGTCTCCGGTAAGCGTCGAATCGGAAGTTATTGCGGTAACATGACGTAAATCCGATGCAAAAAACTTTGCGGCGGCTTCCGTAAGATGAGCAGGGTCTTCGCCGCCGAGACACACAAGAATCTTTGAAAAATCTTTTACGGAAGCCGCTTTACCTCCGTTTCTTACAATTACGGGACGTGTAATAAAGCACGGATCGTCCATATTAGCTGCACGCGCAATATTATACGACGGAATTATGTCCAACAAGTAATCGCACCAGTTTCCGAATTTTGAGCCTTCATCTATTGCGGCAAGAATACCGACGTTACGGAGTTTTTTTGCGGTCTCAAAATCCATCGCAAAAAGATCCGCCGCAATAAGCGAATATTCTCCTTTTTCGGGAAAACGGCGGACAATACGATAATCTTTTAAACCGGCTTCGGCATATTCGCTTATGATAGATTCCGTTTCTTCAAGAGTCGGATTTTCCGGGATATAAACAAATGCGCCGGAAGTTAAAGCCGCTTCAAGACTGCGGCGGAGATGACCGGTTCCGTAGCCCTTTTTTACGGACGGCACGAATAAAACCGTATCGCATAGGGACGGTTCTTTTAATGCGCTGATAATCTGTTCTGCCGTATATGGATTTTTAGGAGCCGTCCCTCCGAGCATTTCTACAACAGCGGAAGCACGTCGATAATCCGCAGCCGTATCTACGGTTGTACGGTATTCGGGGAAGAAAAATATAGCCGGAGCGCGCATAAAGACGGAAATAAATTCGTTTTTATGATTATAAAGAGCGGGACCTACGTGTTCGCGGTCATAAGGCTCGCGCGCGGAGGCTTCCGCTTTTAGCAGCGATTCGGCATTAAAAATCTCTACACCGGAGCCGTGAGGAAGTCCCGTCCATGTCATATAATCGATTTGCGAAATCGCAGATTGCCTTATAAATTCCGCACAGAGAGCTTGAGCCGCTTCATAAAACAAAAAAGGATTATCGCCGGTGGCGCGCAACACAGCCTTACAGCCGATTTTTTTTATCGCAAGGCAATAGCGCAGCAACACATCGTCAAGCGGGCCTGCAAAAATATCGTACCCGCATTTATCGGCAATCGGCTTAAGCGCGTCAAAAGAATCTTCATCAACCGCAAGGCAATAAGAGCCCGCTTCTACAAGTTTCATGGAATCAAGAGTCCATTCGATTATAGGTTTTCCGCCGAGCGGCTTTAAAGCCTTTCCCGGAAGACGCGATGATGAAAGTCTGCACTGTACGATTACGGCAATGTCTTTCGCATTCATTTTTGACTCCCCCATGTTTCAATTAAATTGCGTACATCGGTTTTAAAACGATATTTATTTTTTTCAACCCAACGTTCGGCTTCTTTAAATTGAGCCGCAGCTTCAAATAATCCGCATGAAGAATTCAAAAAAAACTGGAAAAACATTGAAGGAGGCAGAATACCGTGATCGGCTTTAAATAACGGAAGAATATTTTTCAAATAAAAACGCAAATATGGCATACCGGCAGTCATGTCTTCAACTTCCGCCTCTCCGCGATAATAAATTAAAAATGCGGTCGATAAAACGGTTTGTTCTCCCCAAAGCCAAGAGCGCAAGGCAAGATCCGCATTCTGATAATACGGAGAGGTTATCGTATAATCGAATCCGCCGAGCGCAATAAATTTTTCGCGGTTATAAAGAGCAATAAAGTCGCGAGGCGCAAGAGTCGGCACTCCGTTTGAAACCGCCGAATTCGAAACCATTTTGAATTTCCCCTTTACGGCTTCCGGTTCGATTCTTACGGGGATCTGCGCTCCTTCGCCGGAAAAAAGTCTCGGCACGATACAATAAGTTCCCGTTCCGGTTAAATTATCGAAAAGATTTTTGAGCAAAATCCCCGACGTTATATTAAGACTGTCTCTAAGAACCAAAACATAGTCGGTATTCAGTTCGTTCATGCACATATTGATAAGCTCGCCGTCCGTCGTTTTTTCGCTCGGAATCATAAATTTTATATAAGGATAACGGCGCGATAAATCTTCGATGTTGTAGTTATCGGTGTCCGGCTCAACCGAAATAATATTTCTAAAACCGCAGGCAAGAAGATTGTCGAAAGTCTGAGGATGCAAATGACTCCCCCCGGAATTTAAAATTACGGCGGAAGCATTAAATTTACTTTCGGGATTAGCCAATCTTCCGCCGACAAATGTCCGGTTTATTTGATGGGCATTAAAAGTTGAAGGTATAGTATTCATCGCATTTTCCGCAAAAATCGCAATACTTTCCGTTCATCTGCTCTTTTACGAACGGAGTAAGTTTTGTCCACACGGCTTTTATTCCGTCTTCAAACACATTCCCGATAATATTCGAATTAAGACATTCTCTGCAAAACGGAACCGCACCGTCCAAGAGAACTGTTAAATCCCTTCTGATATGCCAGCACGGATTTCTTGACAACGGTGAAAGGTCTGCGGGTTTTTCATCGGGAAGAGTTCCACAAAACGTGCTGTATTTTTGAATTATATGTTTTCCGCCCGAAGGACTTTCTTTTGCACTCCAAAACCTGTAAAATTTTTCCAATTCGCATTCGTTTACGTTCATGCGGACAAACTGCGGATATACGGAATCCGGAAAATATTTTTGCAAAACGGAAACGGAATTTACCGCTTGCAAAAAATATTTTTCATCTCCGTGAATTTTCGCATATATCTCCTGAGTAAAAGAATCTATTCTCACAATCCAAATAATTTTGCCGTAAGCGTTTGTGCTTTCATGAGATTTTTCCGAAAAGGTTTTAAGCGCGGCGCATAATTCTTCCGTAACGAGCAAGCCGTCAGTTTCGATAAGCAGCGAAAGTCCGTCTTTTGCAAGAACGGTTTTACACAATTGTGTTAATTCGGGATGAAGCAAAGGCTCGCCCCACGCGCTTAAAGATATAACCGCTTCTCCGGAAAAATCTGAAATTTCTTCTACGAGCCGCTTAAAATTTTCGGCATCCATAAACATATCTTTTCCGTCCTGTGTGCAGCCGGTCATAATTTTAGGAATATAAACACTCGGCATATTACTTTTTGCGGAAACCTGCACGTTATAAAAGGTCGGCAGCGTCTTTAAAACGTCTGCAGTTTTGCAAGCCTCTCTTGAAAGTTCGTCAAGAGAGAAATCATTAAAACTTTTTTGCAAAGATGACGCTTTAAAAAATGCCCTACACGCTTCCGTTTCCGCTTTTGACGCGCAGCAAAAAGAAATGCGGAAAAGACGGGCATCAAAGGACGGTATAACAGTTTCCACGTCAAAAGAATTTATATCTTTTTTTATCAAATCGAATACAGCCGTACGCGAAACGGATTTCATGCCTTCTTGTGAAAAATTCGAATCTATGAGGGATTTTAAAATTTTTGCAGTTCCGGCATTTACGGCTTCCGGAGTAAAGCCGTAAGGATAGCCGTCGGCAAAAGTATATTCCGCAGCATAATTTATATGGGATTCAAAAATCTCTTTTGCGCCTTCCGCACTCAAAAACGGACAATCCGCAAAAGCATAAATAATATCCGATGCACCGAATTTTTCCGAATACAAAACAAAATCTTCAAAAAGCGTTTTTACATTCCATATTTCGCGCTCGCAAACTTGCACGGAAATTCCCGCCTTTTTCGCGGCGCAAAGACAGTCTTTTTTTATGGAAGTATGCGTAAATATTGCAATTTCTTTTTCTTTAATAAAATTCAACGATTGCGCCCAATCGAGCGCGCGTTCAAACGCGGATTTTCCGTCAAAAAGCGGTTCGAACATCGCGTGCGAGCGCACATCGGCAAACAAAACAATAAGACATTTCATCTCTATATCATCGGAAATAAATCCTACCGTATAAAGAACATTTTATTAGGTCGAATGTTGAGTTTCTATATTTTTATAAATATCGTGTATAGGTACCTAAAAAATTAAAATGTATGAAAGAATTAGAATTCCAAAGGGCGGCGGACGGTGGAACATAATGCGAAAGACATAATCGGTTTCCCACCCGCCGACTCTGTTAGGAAGGACATTGCTATCCAAGTTTTCCTGATGAAAAACTTGAGGCGGCGGGAAATAAGTAAAAGTTTGTAAAACCCGTTTTTACCGCCGCCCGTCCGCTGCAATTTTGCCGCACGGCAAAATTGCTTAAAAAAAAATACCTTGCGGTGCCCAAGCGAGAAATCTGCGAGATATAATCGGCTGAGCAAGTTTCGAAAATTCGAAACTTGAAGCGGACGGAAAACTCGTTATGTCTTTCAAATCCCATTCTTCCGTCCGCCACTCCCTTGAGGAAAGGATTTAAGGCTTGCCTTTAGAAAAATATTTTCTTTGAGTTTATAAAACACGAAATTAAGGATAATAACTAATTAGGATTCATAAGTGTACGGAAGTCAATGCTTTGAAAATTGATTTCCGTGGACTTTCAGCGTTTTTATAAAATAAATTACTCTGCACGATTAGGAAGTTTCTCGAATCCGGAAATTCGGCAGCTTAATAATTCTTCGGTACTATGCGGAACTCCCGGTAAATTTTTTTATTTACCGGATAAAAATAAGAACTTATGTACTTATATTTTTCAGTATCCAAATTCTTTACGTCTTCGGGATTTTCCATGTTTGAAAAAAAATAATTTTTACCTGCAGGAATGCTGACGGAATCGGTATTTACGGTAATAGATATATCGTCGGCGGTATAATTTGTAATATACCATCCTTTTTCTTCAGGCGTTACAGCCGATTTGCAGGCGATAAACATCAAAACAAGAACAAACGACGGTATAAAATATCTTTTCATGTTTTTATCTTATTTTAATCCCAGATAAAAATCAATGCGGGGTTCTTCCGCGCAAATAAAGTCTTTTAGGTGCCGAGTGGACTCTGAGATACGTTTTTGCTAAACTCGAATCATGAAAATATATTTGGCAACGGGAAACGCTCATAAAAAGCAGGAAATGCAAGCAATACTTTCCAAACACACAATCGTGATACCGTCCGACGAGGGAATTGAATTTGACCCTATAGAAGACGGCTCTTCATTTTATGAAAACA
>CAUUVZ010000015.1:0-40653 GCA_963548875.1 uncultured Treponema sp.
ATTTAAAAATAATTTTGCAACTAAAGATATCTAAGTAAGATATTTTTGCTCAAATTGTTAGATTTTATAAAAAATGAATATATACTCGAACCCATTTAAAATTGCACCGCTAAAAATTATATAAATTTAAGGTTTGAGTAAAATAGTCATAAATTATTTTACATCCAAAGATCGAAATCAAACCGCAACTCCAGACCAAACCCCTTGGTGCGGACAATTATTGCTTTACATCAAAGATTGTATAGACTTGAAAAAAAACTTTACTAATCAAAGTTATATGTATATAATACAAACATGAACGATAGAAATTGGGGCGGTTTTAGAATCGGTTCCGGACGAAAGCCGACCGGCAGAAATACCGTAAATCTTACTCTCACACTTTCCACAGAGGAAGCTCAAATCTTAAAAGAAAGGGCGAAGCAAGAAGGGATGACTATCAGTAGATTTATAGCCGAATATCTTTATCTAAAACCTTTAGGTCAAAACTATGAACTGCCCGATAACATTTCAGGAGGTGTGCGGCAAAGTAAATAGTTTAAAGAGCCGACCGACACCTGTCGGTTTTGAATTTGTGTCTTTTTTGCATGGAATAAGCTTTGTTTTATTTAATATTTAAGACCTTGCCAAAAGATTTATCCAAAAGCAATACGAAGCAAAATTATTCGGAAAAAGCTAGTGTAATTCTGCCGTATATAAACGTAAAAAACGGAGTTTATTATGACGGGAGCAGAATTAAAAGCACAGTTTCCGCACACACATTTTATCAAGACAAAATCTTACATTGAAAAACCCGATGTAGAACTTATGAAGAGGGAATTTATTCCTGACAGCGACACAAAGGAATTTCCTGAAATCATCATCGGTAAGTCAAAATGTTATCCGCTTGCTGTTACCAGCTTTCCGGCAGTTTTAATGAGAATGACTGCTATCGAGGCAGGTGCATGGGCAATAACAAAATGTATGCAGCAGAACTGGCAAATAGACAAGGATAACATAGAATGTTGTCTTGCCAATTTGGAAATGGATTTTTAGTTACACGAATAAATTGAAGGAGATTAACAAGAAAACGACAATGCATGAGATAATTCCGGCAACAGCCGCAACGGCTACAGTTCAAAAACCGTCCTCGCAGGCGGCATGATATTCTACTTAGACGGATTCAAAAAAGCGCAGTAGTACACTCACACGGAGGCTGTTGCAGGAGTAAAAGATGGTTATAAACGTAGTCTCCGGAGCCGTTTGAAGTACGGTAGCTTAAAGGTTTAGTTTTTTCGGAAAGTGCTCAGTATTATGAAAAGGTAAGCCTGATAAAAAACTTCGGAACTGCTTGGAAAATAAAACGGAAAGAAATATGGCGTTTAAGATAATAAGGAATGATATTACAAAAGTAAAAGCGGACGCAATCGTAAATACTGCAAATCCTCTACCTGTTATCGGTCAAGGAACAGACCGTGCCGTTTATTATGCAGCAGGAAAAGATAAACTTTTAGATGCACGTAAAAAAATCGGTACGATTGAACGGGGAAAATCTGCATGGACACATTCATTTAATTTGGAAGAAAAAGGCATAAAATACATAATCCACACTGCAGGTATTGCTTATCGAGACGGTAAAAGCGGAGAAACCGACATTCTCCGAAGCAGCTATTCAACAAGCCTTAACATGGCAAAGGAACTTGGCTGCAAAAGCGTTGCCATTCCTTTACTTGCTACGGGATTTTATTCTTTTCCAAAAGAGATAGGACTGCAAATTGCAGTTGATGAAATCAGCCGTTTTTTAATTGAAAACGAAATTGATGTTAGTCTTGTTGTTTATGACGGAAAATCCTATTTAATTTCACAAAAGCTTTTTGATGATATACGGACTTTTATTGATGAAAACTATATCGATGAGCACGGATTTCCTGTAAGTGGATATGAAGGGCTGCCTTGTTTCGGTTCTGCAAAGAGTGATGACGGAGAAGAAAGGATTGTACGCAGTTCAAAGCGCAAACACAAAATTAAAACTCAGTCTATAGAGTCTTATTCGGCAGAAATCGGGATTAAGTCAATAGATGTGGACAGCTTTATCTTGCAGTCGGAAAAAAAGCTCAACTTTCAGAATACTCTTCAGCATCTGATTGCGGAGCGTAATCTTGAAAATGCAACGGTTTACACAAAGGCTCTGATTGACCGCAAATTCTTTTCAAAAATCATCAGCAATAAAGACTATATTCCTAAAAAAATGACTGTAATGGCACTTGGTTTAGCTTTAGAGCTTAGTTTAGAAGAATATGAAGGATTTTTAGCCAGTGCCGGTTATGCTTTTATGCCTTCAAGTCGATTTGATGTAATTATCAAATACTGCATAATGAACGGAATCTATAACCTTGTTGAAGTCGATATGATTTTATACAGTCATGATGAATGTTGTTTTGCGCCTGAGTAACTTAAAAATTTAATTTGTCGCCGAAACAGCGACCTGTAAAGAGTGAGATTTTCTTATCCTTAATGCATAAATCATTTAGCGGAGGATAAGACAATGAAAGAAAATCTTACGGAAATCGTATTTATTCTGGATAAAAGCGGTTCAATGACTGGACTTGAAAATGACACAATCGGCGGTTACAACGCTTTTATTGAAAAACAGAAAAAGGTGGAAGGTGAAGCATTGGTTTCAACGGTGCTTTTCAGTAACGAAAGCAAAGTAATTCATGATAGGGTTTCAATCAATAAAATTGAGCCGATGACAGGCAAACAGTACAAAGTCGATGGATGGACTGCTCTTTTAGATGCAATTGGCGGTGCAATTCATCATATCGGTAATATTCATAAATATGCCCGTAAAGAAGATATACCTGCAAAGACAATTTTTGTAATCACAACAGATGGTGAAGAAAACTCCAGCAGAAAATACAATTACAAAAAGATAAAGCAGATGATAAAAAGACAGCAGGAAAAGTACAACTGGGAGTTTTTGTTTTTAGGAGCAAACATCGATGCAATAGGGGAGGCAGGAAAGATTGGTATAAGACGAGACCGTGCAGTTCGCTATGAATGTGACGGATACGGAACAAGCCTTAACTTTGCAACAGTCAGCGAAGCAATCGGATGCGTACGAATGGGTAAAGCTTTAAATGCAGGCTGGAGTGACGAAATCACCGATTACCGGAAGAAAAAGAGGAGAAAATAAAGGTATACGTAGCAACTTTAGGAGATATAATCGACCTGCCCATACGGATTTGTAAATGGGATAAAGCTGTAAAATGATATAAAACCATTGGGTAAGAATAGTATCTTACGGGCGTGCTTCCGGCTTTAATTAAACCTTGCTATTTACACGGAATTTATGACAAGGTCAAAAAAATTGTAGTCCGGCGGACAGCAGAACCGGTTTTACGGACGTAATTCGGTTTACTGTCCGCTGCAATTTTGCCGCAGGCAAACTTGCAGCGAATGTGTTCTGTTGCGGGAAAGAAAGAGGAAACTCTGCTAAAGACCGGTTTTCTGCGAGTTTTGCCGACTAGAAATTTCGTTTTATATGAAAAAATTGGTAGGCTTGAGAATATCTACACGTTCAAAATAAATTACTGGGGGTTCTTAGGGGTACTCCCCTAAGCAGCGCGGGAAGGGCGAACGGGCAAACTTGGTCTTACAGATTTAATTTCGTTTTCCGTCCGCTTGCAGTTTTGGTTGGGCGGCACAGAAATTACACTGAAAGACATAACTGAATTACCGCCCACCCAAGTTTGCCGTAGGCAAACTTGCATAGAATGCTGTTTACCAATTACCGGCTTGAGAATATCTTCATCTGTTGAATCGTCTTGGGGGTTCTTAGGGGGACACCCCTAAGCAGGGTAGGAAGGAGAGTGAGGGTCTAAGGGAGAGAGAGGAAACCCTGCTCTGAACAGGGTTGCCTCTCCCTCCCTTTTATTACATCTTAAACTTCCCCACTTCCTCCGCCAGCCCTTCTATGCTGTCTTTGTTCTTGCGGGCAAGGTCGTTTACTTCCTGCACGGCGCGGTTTATCTGCTGAACGCCTGCTGCCATTTCGTTCATGCTGTCTTTTATGACGGCGGTGAGTTGGTCGAGCTTTTGCATTTCGTCGGCGACGCCTTTGCCGCCTACGAGCATTTCTTCCGAGCCGCTTTTTACTTCCACCGTTACGGAGCTGATGTTTTTGATAGCCGCCAATACTTCGCGGCTGCCGTTTTCCTGTTCGCGCATGGCGGCGGTAAGTTCCGCGCTCATTCCGCGCACGTTTTCTGAAAGCTGGAAGATGGCGTTAAACTTTTCTTCCACGATTTTAGAGCTGTCGGACAATCCCTTGATGTCGTCGCTCAATTTTTTCAGCGTGTCGGTGATGGTTTTACCCTGCGCGGAAGATTCTTCCGCGAGCTTTCGTATTTCATCGGCGACGACGGCGAATCCTTTTCCCGCTTCTCCTGCGTGCGCGGCTTCGATTGCGGCGTTCATGGCAAGCAGGTTTGTCTGGCTTGCGATATTCTGGATTACGCTGGACGCTTCTATCAAACCGCCCGACTCATCCGCAATCTTCTGCGTTACGGTGTTGGATGTAAGCAAAGTCGCCTTTCCTTCCGACGTGGCGGCGGCAAGTGTTTTTACCATGTTGTCGCTTTTTTCAAGTGATTGGGTAATCGAAGCAATATTGGCGACCATTTCTTCTATTGCCGCAGACGACCGCGCTACGCTTTCGGATTGCGTCTCTATACTGCCGTTTAATTTGTTTACTGTAGTAATAATTTCCCTAACAGTTCCTGCGGTTTCGGTAACGCTTGCCGCTTGCGTAAGCGTCTGCTGTTTTACTCCATCTATATTCGATGAAATCTCAGTGATTGCGCTTGCCGTTTCTGTCATATTTGATGAAAGCTCATCGCCGATAGATTGCATTACGTTTGCAGTTTGGTCTACATTCTTTATTGATGAACCTATTTTCGTGATCGTTTCATTAAAATATCTGGACAAATCAGTAATTTCATCGTTACCGTGCAGGGACAGCCTTACAGTTAAATCTCCTTCGCCCTGAGCAATGTTCTTTAGTGCGAAAACGGTGAATTGAATAGGTTTTATAATCATACGGGCAAAGATGTATACAACAGCAACAGCAATGATCAAAATAATGCCGCCGGTTGCAAGCATGGAAGCGCGCAGTGCATTTACTGTTCCCATGAATTCATCATAAGGTGCATCGATTATCACTGTCCAACCGGAAGTTTTCATTTTTGCATAAGAGGCTATTTTTTTTATGCCTTTGTAGTCAAAATATCCTACAGATGATTTATCCATTTCAACAGCCATTTTCTCAAATTCACCGCAAGCCTTGAGCAATGGGTCCGTATGTGATTCCTCATAAGTGTTTGAAGTAGTTTCAACCAGCCTAAAGTCTTTGTCGGCTACGGTAGTTCCCGATTTATCCAAGATGTAACATTCCCCAGTTTTGCCGACAACAATATCGGAGATGAGGCTTGAAAGCAGTTTTGCATCGAGAACACAGTTAAGTATGCCCAGCATATTGTTATTATTTGAATCATATAGAGGAACTGCAAGTATAATCACAAATTTATTCAAAGAGCGGGAAACAAGCGGCTCTGAAATAAATCTATTACCGGCAGAAGCAGACTTAAACCAATCACGGTCGTGCACATCAACGATGCTTCCATCGCTTGTCGTCCGCGTACCGGAAAGACCGTATAAATTAAGCTGTTCGATTTTATCATTAGAGGAAACTTCTTTCTGTAAATAATTTGCTTTTTCCTGATATGAGACTGTAGGATCCTTTAAAATCGATGTCTGTGCAATTCCATCAAGAACTTGAAAAAAGATCATAACTCTTCCATCAATGATTTCTGCCGTGTCGCTTGCTTTGCTGATAAGATGTGCTTCAATTTTTTCTGTAACGGCTCTTCTGGCGGTTCGAATGGCAAGCAATCCTTCAATAGAAGTTGCAATTGCAACGAGTGCACCAAAAACAAAAATGAGTTTATTCTTCAACGAAAATCTCTTTGCCATAATTAAAACTCCTTTATTTATTTAACCGTAAGATTCTATACGGGGAGTCGCATATTCTTTACAAAATTGTATTTAGTATTTTTATGAACAGGATATAAAATTTATAGAGAACAAATTAAGTAATGTATGTTGTATGTAATAAAGATTTTTTGAACAGTTCACATCGAAAATTTGCTACAGTTTT
This sequence comes from uncultured Treponema sp., assembly GCA_963548875.1. Lineage (GTDB taxonomy): Bacteria > Spirochaetota > Spirochaetia > Treponematales > Treponemataceae > Treponema_D. The sequence continues at coordinate 6,194 of CAUUVZ010000015.1, forward strand.
TATAAAAAAAACTAGTAAAGCGAAAAACACTGAAGCTGCGGCAAAAGTCGGGTGGAGGGGTAAAATATTGATTTCTTCCATATGTGACAAGTCCTGGTTTTAATTCAATTTGATGCAAAAGACTTAAAATTTCCGCATCATTCCGAAGCGATCCTATGCAGCTTCAAATTAGTTAGCGTGATAATACAGAATTTTCATAATCATGAAAACCCATATACGATGCCATTGCCTATTCTTCACGCGCATTTAATGCATCTTGCGCTTTAGAAAATTGTCTCATCATTTTAAGCGACGCAACGGGACCTGCCGCCGAAACGAGCAGCGTTACAGTAACAAACAATCCGCAAATCCAAAGCGCGTGCGGACGAAGGTAAGGCAGTTTTACCGCTTGGCTGAATGCCTGATTGAACAAGAGGACAATGCAAAGCGCAAGGAAAGAACCTGCCGCCGCTCCCCCGCCGCTTATGATAAGGGATTCTGTGAACGCGAGAGAAATAAGCTTTTTCTTTGTCGCACCTAAAATCCTCATCATCGCAAATTCTTTTTTACGTTCGTTTATAATGGACGAAAAAACTGTAAACAGAACAAGGAAAGTCAAAATCCAAAGAACAAGAGTCAAAATGTGAACGTAAAACGAAAGACTTCCTATTGCAGCCGCAACATTCGACATCATATTTTTTGCGGCAAGTGGATAAATCTGCTGACCTTTAAACGCGCTTCTGATTTTTTGTGCGGTCTGCATAATGTCGCTTCCGGGCTTTACGCGCACCATAATGCTTGAAATAAGGTTTTCGTTGTCGGAAGCGGGGTGCTGCATAATCCGTTCGTATTCTTTTATAAGCCGCCTTGCGTTTTGCACGCTCATAAATACGGAATTGTCGAATCCCATGCCCGTTTTTGACAGTCTGCCTGCAATCGCAAAAGGTTGATTAAAGAATTTCAATTCGGAATTGTAGTTGCCGACGATATTCGCGCCGACGATGATTTGATTATCTTTTAAGGGAAATTTAACGTGCTGTTTTAACCACGGAAGAATGCAAAAATCGCTTTCAAAATCAAGCCCGATGACTTGCAGCGGAAAAGAACAGCATCCGGCGGAAAGAGTTGCTACAAAAAGCTGCGGACTTGCTTTTTCTACACCGTCAATGTTCCGCACAACATCGACAGCTGAGCGTTCAAAATAAAAATTATTCGGCTCGCCGCGTAAAAGTGCGCCTTCAATTTTGCTGTCGTAGCCCTGAGGCACAACAATAATATCCGCGCCCAGTCGGTTTGAAAGAGAGGCAAGCCCTTCTTTTAAACTCTTTACAAGAAAACTGCCGGTAAAAAGCGTAAATGCAAGTGCGAACGTCAAAAACGCAAGGCTTGCCGAACGGAAAGGCTTTCGAAGGATATTTAATTTTGCAAGCGTAAATGTGTCAAGATTATCCATAATGTCTAAAACCGTTACTCAACTGCGTTTTGTAAGGCTTTTCTTACCGCGTCTTGGAACAGTCTGTGAGAAACCGTCGCTCCGCTTACCGCATCAATCTTGTTGATATTCTGTTTTTCTAAAAGAAGACCCGGATATTTTTTTGTGCCTTCAACGGAAGCCTGCGCAATCTTGTAAAGTCCCGCATTTTTAATCTGCCCGTCCTGCATTCCGTAAGTTTTGTCTTTGACAGTACCGTCTTTGTCGTAGGTGATAAAAGTGCAGTCTACAATCTTTTTATTCTGCACAGTGATTGAAATATCCGCCCAGCCGCCCCAATCATCTTTTTCGCTTACCGCAGTATACGTTCCGTCTTTGTATACCGGCGACTTGGGTTTTGCGCAGGAAAAAGACATTCCCGCAATGCTCAAAAATATAAATGCTTTTGCAAAGTTTTTCATTTTTACCTCGTGAATATACTCATTTTTATGAGAGATTATATTCGCAAGTTTACTGAAAAAAAAAAAGGGTAAGCAACATGACTGTGCGGTCGGAAAATACAGAGAACCTAGTATGACGGTTTATTCTCCGCTGCAATTGTGCCGTGCAATACTTTTATCTTTTCTATTCCGCAAAATCAAGAAATTTTCAAAATTGCGGAATAGAAATTGCATTGACGATTTAATCATTGGGGCGGGTAAAGAATTTTCCCGGCAAATCTTTTGTTTTTAGAGCATTTACGAATGCCTGCGGATCGGCGTATTTATTTATGCGGCACGGATGCGTATTTATTTTGGAGTCTATCTGAAACAAAACGTCCATTCGCCATCTGTTTTAAAAAACGGAATCGCAGAATTATTTTTGTAAAGCCGAGATTATCCGCACTTTTTGCGCGGTTATTCAATACGAATATTTTTCTTAGTTTTCCGATTCCGTAATCAATCCGTACAAATAAACTGCGCTCTGCCCGTACAATCCCATTGAGTCATCTTCCAAAAGAGGCGCGACGGGAGATTCGTAGATGGTTTTCAATGCGACATCTTCCGATAGACCTTTGTGTTTTATCAATAATTCCGCTATCTGAGGAATCAAAATTGTCTTTATAAGATGATGTGTGTCAGCCATAAAACCGCCTAATTCATTGAATGTACCGTATAACTTTCTTTAAAAGAAAGCAGTTTCAAAGAATCTTCCGTGCAGAAGCAAATTTGATTGTTTATTTTTTCAAAACGCAAATGTTCAACTGCGTCTTCTTTGCGCATAACGCCGGCAAGTACGTATTCAATCGTTTCCCCGACTCTATCGTCGGCAATTTTACCGGAGACAATATCAAAATTATGGTTGTAAGACAAATTCGAACGGCAATGCACAATAAATTCAAGCCATTCTAAATCCGAATTCGTAAATTCCTTTGTGTTTAGAAGTTCCGCTTGTTTTTCGTCAAAGTAATAGATGTTCACAATAGCATCTTTCCGACTTTTTGATTTGAGCGAATCAAGTCTTGCCGTGCGAAGAGCCCAGCGTTCCGCCTGTTTTTTTACAGTCGTCGTATAAAAACCGAATCCGAAATCTCTGCCTTTTTCTTGAATTATGATTTTAGGTTTTTCAATCTTAGTTGATGAGCCGTGGTACACAATCATTTGCTGTCTTCTCCGAGCCATCGGTCAAAATAATTCATCAGATATTCTTTTCCCATTCCGTGCAAATCTTCATAGTCCGTTTTAATGTGATCGAGCAATTCCGATTTTAAAAATTGCTCAAAAACCTCCGAAGACGATTTGTTTTTATATTCAGCGTAATTTTCTATGCAGTAGACTTTGAATGAAAGTTCCGACATAGCCTTATTATACAATATTTTACCGGAATTCAATAATCCGAAAAATTGTCGGCTGTCGGAATTCCCCCTCCGCACGAATAAAATCTACGGTAAAGCCCCTTTAATCATTGGGGCGGGTAAAGAATTTTCCCAGCAAATCTTTTGTTTTTAGAGCATTTACGAATGCCTGCGGATCGGCTTTTTCAATCAACTTAAATAGAACGGCTGCTTCATCGGAAGATACGACTGTGTAAAGCAAAGTTTTTTTTGTGTTTTTATAGCAGCCTGTTCCTTCAAATTTCGTTGCGCCGTGATTTGTGTTTTTACTTATAATGTCAAAAATTTCGTCCGGTTTTTCGGTAATTATTAAGAGAGTGGATTTTTGGTACCGATGATAGAGCATATTCAACACTTGGGTTGAAGCAAATTGAAATATTATGGAATAAAGCGCTCTGTCCCAGCCGAAAATAAGTCCCGCTACGGCAAGTACGACACAATTTCCTGCAAATATTACGTTCCACATATTCTTCTTCTTTCGTTCCGAAAAATATATTGCAATAAAATCCGTTCCGCCGCTTGTCGCATCGGCATAAAGGCAGAACATAATGGAAAGTCCGCTTAGTAAGCCGCCGAATATCGAACACAATAAAACATCATCGGTAATCATAAAAACCGGCAGAAAATCTTTAAGCACGGAAGATAAAAGAATCATTACAAGCGAAAAAATCGTGAATTTTTTGCCTATAAATCGAAAACTTATGTAAACGGGAAAAGCGTTTAAGAGAAGATATACTGCCGAATACGGAATCGAAATCCTCGCAAATTTTTCTGTGCTTCGTGTAATTAAAAGCGCAATTCCGGCAAAGCCCCCGGGAAAAAGGTTTGCGCTGTACACAAACGTGTTTAAGTTTACTGCATACAACACGGCTCCAAGAACGATGAGCACGGAGCGTTTAAACATTGAAGGGGTCGGAATAATAGTAGTAACCGATTTCATGCGCAAATAATACAGCTAAGCATGAATGCTGTCCATTCACGCCGATTTATAGCCTTAGGTTCAATAGACGATTAGCATATTTTACGATAATTTTGTGATAGTTGAGGATTACATATAAGCTCGTTATAATCTTGAATATCCGACAGGTCATGAGGTTTGCCGTGAATACATTTTCTTCTATTAAATTAAAATCATACAAATTATCGCACATTATTCTTACCGCATTTTTGTTTTTCAACGCTGCACATTCTTATGCGACAAATTATACGTGGGCAGGACCTTCAAGCGGAGGCGACTGGCATACAGCTGCGAATTGGAGTCCGACGGGCATTCCTACAATAAACGATGATGTTACGGTTTCAGGAGTCGTTTCAATAAGTGCCGGGGATGCAGAAGCAAAAATGCTGACTATACAAAACGGTCTTGTTGAATTGGAAAACGTAAACTTAAAATTAGAGAAACTGATTTGTCAAGGGATAGGCTCCTTTAAAGGTGCCGGTAATACGGGGAACGGTACCGGTACTTTAAAATTTACCGGAAGTGCAAGTTTCAGCACAGGTTCGACTCTTTGCACTTTTGCAAATATTGAAGTTGATACCGGTACAGCTTTGACATTACACAACGATATTACTGTACAAAGAAATTTTGTAAATAACGGTGCCGTAACTACTGCAACAGGAAATCTTACAATAACAATAAACTTTAAGGGAGATGTAGACTTTTCACAGGGAACGTTTTCCGGAAGCAGCCGCACCGTAAAATTGAATGGAACTGCGCCGCAGAAAATAAAAATAAATGCGTCCGGTACCGATTTCGGCAATCTTGAAATCAACAAAACATCCAGAGATGTTACGATAGAAGAATCCGAAGGAACACTAAGTGCCGCCTCATTGAAAATAACATCCGCACCGGGCGGCGTAACAGTAAACGCGCCGCTATCCGTAACAGGAATTTTGGAACACACCGGCGGAGGAAATGCTTTATTTACCAAAAGAGTTACAGCGCAGACATTAAGACATTCGGGAATCGGAACGGCGGATTTTTCGGAAGAAGTTGTAACACCAAATTTGGATCATACGGGAACCAACACATTAACTTTCCAAAAGAAAATACAAATAGCTGCAAGTTTTACGGATAACACATCTTCCGGTGCACTGAATCTTAACGGCGGCGCGGACTTTACGTTTACAAGTCAGACAGAATTTAAGACTAACAGTGCGCTTACATTAAAAGGAGACTGCAATTTTGACGGCGGCATGAAAAGAAGCGGCTCGGGGGCGACAAATATTTCCGGCAAGATTACGACTGCTAACAAAGCGATTGATTTTCCAAACAATTCCGTAACGCTGACTTCCGCAACTGTTATGGAAACGGGCAGCGAAAATATAACTTTTGATAAAAAAGTTATGGGCGCACCGAATAAGCTGGAAATCAAAACATCCGGAACCGCAAAATTTAATAAAGGCTTTGACAATAACTTTGTTTTACACCTTACGGGTAATGCGGAAATAAAAGGGGATAATACATTCTCTTCATTTAAAGTTGATAATTCGAGTATAGCCGCCGCTACTTCGGTAAAGTTTGAGGGCGGAAAGACACAGACAATCAACAATTCTATCAGCTTGAAAGGCAATGCTGTGTCTAAACCTCTTACACTTGGTTCTACCAATTCTACAAAATGGAATGTGTATTTTTCTTCCGTTCCGGTATATGATAATTTCGATTATGTTGTTGTAAGCAACTCTACATCCGTCGATTCCGGCGGAAGTGCTCACAAACTCAATTTATCGCAAAGCGATGACCATGTAAAAGATTATACTTATTCCCCTGCAACGACCGAAAATTGGTTCTCCGCTGATTTTTATTGGAAAGGAACGGCAGATTCAAATTGGGCTAATGTAGCAAACTGGGCTTACCCTGATGGAAATCCCCGCAATCATGTTCCGGAACATATCGGTTCAACTGCTGATGTTACAATTGATACGGCAGCAGGCGGAAATGACCTTGAGCTTGGAAACGGTATAGGTTCACCGCTTACAACATTATTGGCACTAAAATCATTGACGGTAAAAGCCGATAAACGTATCGGTTTGGGTAAATGTACGATTAATGCTGTCGATAAAATAGAAAATAAGGGTACGATTGCATTATACGGCAGTCAAAGTGCTCCGGTGCTTTCATCACCTGATACAGCACATTTACCGGCATCCGCCATTGAGTATTACGGTGCGGAGGACGGCAGCGATGTGCTTGCGATAACTATGCCGACACCTCCTGTATATACGTATAAAAAGCTCATCGTAAAAAAATCTGCCGGTAAAACCGTGACATTCAATAACGGCATTTCGGCAGATTCTTTTGATGCGTCCGTAAATGCCGGTAAGATTATTTTTAATAACGGCACTGTAACGACAACGGGCGAGCAGAAATATGCAGGTGCGCTTGAACTCGGCGCGGATGTAACGTTTACAGCTTCCAAAATAACATTCAGCGCAACCGTAGACGGCTCAAAAGCGTTGACGATAGCAGGTTCCGCACCTACGGAATTTAACGGAGTTGTCGGCAATACTGCGCCTTTGACGAGTCTTACAACCGGCACGGGTCTTACAACAATCAACGCGGCTTCTATAAAAACAAGCGGAAATCAGGAATATAAAGGCGCGGTAACACTTTCGGAAAATACAGCACTTACGGCTTCCGACGTAAAATTAGATTCAACGGTGGACGGTGCAAAGACTTTAACGATAGCAGGTGCCGCGTCTACGGAATTTAACGGAATTGTTGGCGGAACAAATCCTTTAGAGTCGTTTACGTCAAGTACGGGACTTACGAAAATCAACGCGGCTTCTATAAAGACAAGCGGCTCACAGACATACAAAGGCAAACTTGAATTAGGTGCAAACGCAAAAATTCAAACAGTTAATGCCGCCTCCGTAACATTTGAAGAAACTGTGAACAGTGCAAGTGCAGGTACAAACGAATTTTCTCTTACAATTGAAGGGGCTGCCAAGCCGGAATTTAAAAAGGATGTCGGATTGGGGACAAAAGGGCTTGCCGCTCTTAAAACAGGTGCAGGCACGGAAACAATAATAAATACCGATAACATTAAAACAAGCGGAAATCAAGAATACAAAGGTGCGGTAACGCTTTCGGAAAATACGACGCTTACGGCTTCCGACGTAAAGTTCGGGGGAACGGTAGACGGTGGAAAATCGTTGACGATAGCAGGTGCCGCCCCTACGGAATTCTCCGGAGCCGTAGGCGGGACGAATCCTTTAGAGTCGTTTATGTCAAGTACGGGACTTACTAAAATCAATGCGGCATCGGTAAAGACAAACGGTTCACAGACATACAAAGGCAAACTTGAATTAGGAGCAAACGCCACCCTTGAAACGGTTAATGACTCTGCAATAACTTTTAACGACACTGTGAACAGCCTAAGCAGCGGAACGGTAGAACATTCTCTTACGATTTCAGGTTCCGCAAAGCCGGAATTCAAAGCGGATGCGGGTTGGGGGACTAAAGGACTGTCCGCTCTTAAAACGGAGGCGGGCACCGAAACCGTAATAAATACAGATAAAATTAAAACGAGCGGAAATCAAGAATACGGCGGCACCGTACGGCTGGATAAAGACACGTCGATTGAAGGCTCTCTTGTAAAGTTTGCAAACTCACTCGACGGGGCGTTCGAGCTTACTCTTGCAGGGGCAACTGCACAGACTTTCTCAGGAGTTGTCGGCAATACTGCGCCTTTAACAACACTTACAACCGGCACGGGGCTTACAAAAATCAACGCGGCTTCTATAAAAACAAGCGGCTCACAGACATACAAAGGCAAAGTTGAATTAGGTGCAAACGCAAAAATTCAAACAGTTACTGCCGCCGCGGTAACATTTGAAGAAACCGTGAACAGCGCAAGTGCCGGTACAAACGAATATTCTCTTACAATTTCAGGTCTTGCCAAGCCGGAATTCAAAAAGGATGTCGGATTGGGGACAAAAGGGCTTGCCGCTCTTACGACGGATACAAACACAGAAGCTGTCATAAATACCTCTAACATCAAAACGAGCGGAACACAGACATACAAAGGCAAGGTAACACTTTCCAAGAATACAACACTTACGGCTCCGGCTTCCAATATAAAATTCGATGGGACTGTAGACGGCGCACAATCTTTGACGATTGCAGGTAATGCAGCTGTTGAATTTAACAACCTTGTAGGCAGCGCAACGCCTTTAACAGCACTTACAACCGGTACGGGTCTTACAACAATCAACACGACTTCTATAAAAACAAGCGGTATACAGACATACAAAGGTGCCGTATCACTCAATCAAACAGCTTCCCTTGAAGGTTCGCTTGTAAACTTTATGAGTACGCTTAACGGCGCGTTCGCTCTTACTCTTGCAGGTGCAACTGCACAGACTTTCTCAGGAATTGTAGGCGGAACTACGGCGTTGAGTTCTCTTACAACCGGCACAGGAACTACAACAATCAATACGTCTTCTATAAAAACGAGCGGAAATCAGGAATACAAAGGCGCGGTAACACTTTCGGAAAATACAGCACTTACGGCTTCCGCTATAAAATTTGATGCAACGGTGGACGGTGCAAAAGCATTGACGATAGCGGGTACCGCGACTACGGAATTCTCCGGAGCCGTAGGCGGAATTACGCCTTTGACGTCTCTTACAACCGGAACGGGACTTACAAAAATCTACACAACGGACATAAAAACAAGCGGAAATCAAACGTATAAAGGAAAATTACAGCTTGAGAACAATGTTTCGCTGTTTTCGTCGGCAGAAGCAGGCGGTGTTATTTTATTTGAATCTTCCGTTGAAGATAATGCCGCCCATTCTTTAAGCGTTGAAACCGGAAACGATTATATTGCATTCCGGCTTCCATCTTTAATGACAGGTGCAAAAATTCAAACAGGCGGTTCGCAAACGTTTAAAGCGGCAAAAGGATTGCGCCTGCTTTCCGAATCGGATTTTACATGGTCAGCAGGAGGCAGCGGTATAAATCTTGAACCAAATACTACGGATTTATACACGGACTGTGCCGCTGCGGTAAAAGTAACTCTTGCTTCCGATTTAAGCTGCCGTAATTTTTATTTTTATAAAGGAAAATTTTCCGCAGGAAGCAGCAAAATTACAAGTGCGAAAGATTTTGCAGTTTGGGGCAGCAATTATAATGCCGATGATCCGCGTTTCAGCGGCACGGACACACGTTTTGAATTTTATACGCAGCTTCCGCTCGACTATCCTGTACCGACCTCCAAAGGTGCCGCATTCGAAAATCTTGCAGGTACTCAATTTATTGTCGGCGGCAATTTTTACATAAACGGCACGGATTTAAACGCCTCATCTCTTACGCTCACTCTCCCCGATAATACTTCTTCCAAGCCGGTATTTAATCCGAATGCAGCCGTTACTGAAAGGCAATGGGGACTTCCGTATGCGGCAGCATTCAATATGAGCGCGGCAAACGTTACTGCCTCTCGGTGGATTGCGGCAGGCGGCGCACAGATTCAAAACGTTATCGACGGCGGCGGAAACACTAATTGGCAGTTTGATATGCCTAAAATCGTAGACGCTTATACAGTTTACGATGACGTAGTTTACGTCAAATTCAATATGGATTTGGAAAACTCTAACGGTGAAATTGCGACAAATCTTGCATTGGCTGCCGCTCCCGGTGCAACATTGCCTTCAGGCGGCGTTTGGTATAACGGCGGCACGCTTGCAATGCTCGGAGCTTATTCCGATCCGGATTGTTCTTCGGCGATTGTAAACGGAGATATTCCTGCGGCACAAGGATTGTACATAAAAACGAACGGCGGAAAATGGAATACCGACACAACCGGAACCGAAGCATACGGAGCCGATTCAACAACTACTCTCGACAGCACCGACCGAAGCGGAGTTCACCGAAACGTAAAAACGGATTTATCTTTCCTTGAAGGGATTTTTACTGCCGCAAATGGACACACAATGTGCGGAAATTACGGAATCGGACTTGAAGGCGGAACTTCTGCACCAAGTTATACAAATGTTTCCGATAAATGCGCTCCCGTTTTGATAAAAGTGTACACGGGACAGGAACAGCATACCGCTCCCGACGGAACGGCAAGTATGACAAATTATGATGCGGATTCTCAAAAGCCTTACGATGCACATAATTTTATTGAGTTCCGCTATTCCGAGCCGGTAGATACGGGCGCACTCAAGCTAATCGACAAAACAATCGACGCTAAGCAGATAAATATAAAAGCGACAGGAACATTCGGTGCAATAAACAATTCGTCTTCTTCTCCTAAACTTTCGATAGAAGGGATTGCAAAAATTGCAAACGGCTCGTTACAAACAGGTTCTTTAGGAAATGCAGACAATCTTGTTCATTCGTTATATAGAAAATTCTCCCGTACACCGGGTGCAGTTCCGGCATTTGAAAGCCATCGTCTGCGTGTCGCAATTTCAGGATATGCAGACACGGTAGTTTCCGACGGAGTGAAATCGTACTATAACTGGCAAGGCTATATCGACTCTGCAGAAAGTCCTTCAGGAAGAATAACGCGCGTTTCAGATAATAAAATTAAAGATAAAGCCGGAAATACGCCGGATTCGACAGGAACGGCAAACCATACGCTTGCTCAGTTAAGCGTGGAATCTGCGGATGACGGCTTATACGGAAAATGGGATGTTTTGCCGCCTGTGTTTGCTTCGTTCATGCATAGAGTCAGAAGCGATATTACAGGATATGAGGCTTTAGGTACGGCAAATCCCGGCTCCACAACACTCGAACGTCTGGAATTCCATCTATTTGATAACGCTGAAAATGATTCCGATTGGTATATAAAATTAGGCTGGTCCAACGATGGCGGAAACAATCTTGTCGTAAGCGATGCTTACGGTGCGGATATTTTCGGAGGCTCAAAACCGTTTGCGATTCCGGCTTCCGGCAGAACTTCAGGAGGAATAAGATATTCGTCCGTTTACGGAAAATCTTCTTCCTTCAAATACGGAATAGGAGCCGACTCGGAAGCAAATACGTCTTTTGCGCCGGGAAATATCAAGGCGGGTGCAAAAAGTCTCGTATTCACCCCGTATACTACGCCGCGCCACAGCAGCACACAAACCGACGGACTGTATATTTCGATAGACCTTCCGGCATTATCTCAGCTTCCTTTTAATACGATTTTTTCCGTAAAGTATGATGATTCGGGATTCGTTACAGACCTTGCAGGAAACCGCATGAAAACTTCGACGATAACAACAATCGATAGAAGTCCTCCGGGATTTAACATGACCGTTGCAGCGGTTAGAGATTCCGCATCTTCTGCGGAAGTTTTTAAAGAATTATACGTCGTATTCAACAAAAAACTGGAGCTTAACCTTATTCCGATTTATGACAGTTTAGGTACAGCGACAGCCGTAAACGCATTAGAGAAAATCCCTGCTTGTCTTAGATTTATCAATTCTTCTACTTTCAGCCCGATAAGCGATATTTCCGTTGTCGGTGTTACTGAAAAATTTTCAAATTCAAATTATACGGGACTTATTCTTAAATTGAACCGTACTCTTACGCTTGAAGACATACAATATACTTATCTTCAATGTTATGTTGAGAGTGCGGATAAATCGACGGATCCGTTGTCCGGTATTCCGAACACTTATGTGTCGTATATTCAAGATCATTTGGGAAATTATCTTCCGAATTTTTCCGCACATCCTATAAGCGACTTTGCGGTAAATGTTGTCCAACCCGTTTATGCCTATGATGACAGGTATGCCGGTACCGGCGGCTCCGATATGACGGATATATTTGATTCAAGTGTAGCGGCTTATGATTGGAATGAAGAACAAGGAAAGCTCGGAACGCTGATTATGGAACATGATATTTTCATATATGCAAAATTTAATGACGGAGCACAGACAACTCCTGCAAGTGTAAATGTTAATGCGTATTTTGACTCGGTGTCGCAACTGACTCCCGGAGCGGTTTCTGTAAATTATAATAAGAATACAAGCGATGTCATGGATTGGCGCGTTTGGCTTCCGAATAAAATAAATAAGGGAGATATCACTCCGCTTACAGCTTTCTCCGCGCTTTCACCGGAGCTTAATGATATAAATAAAACTTCCGTAATTACTCTTTCCGATCCCGCTAAGTATAAATATAGTGGGGATAATAAACCGATCATATTTAATCTACCTTATAAAGGCGGGACATCTATCAGTACAGCGGGCTGGAGCAGCGGAGATCAAATTTCATTTCTCTTTGGACTCGCAGATACAAGCAATACTCCTATAAAAATCCGGCACAATCCTGTATGGGATGAACATACCTCCACCTATACGGGAGAGGAAAGTCCGCTTTTTGCGCTGCGTTTAAAAAATCCTTCGGATATTACAAGCGTCGATTTGTGGTCATTCAAAATGCAAAAGCAAAAGTCTCAGCGCGGCGGTGTAACGGTTTTAAATAATGTAATAAATGCGCTCAGAGCGGAAAAAATGACGCTGCAAGTCGATATGCCGTCTGCAGGAAGTTTGAACGTAATAATAATGACTTTGGACGGCGATATAGTAAAATATCTTCATCATGGGCAGGCGGAAAGCGGCTCTCATTATTTTACTTGGGACGGCACGACTAAAAACGGCGGACTTACGGCGCGCGGTTTGTATTTTATCCGCGTATTCGGCAACGGAATAGATGAGACTCGCAAAGTTATGGTTGTAAAAGACTGAAAGCCGCTTTTATTTGCAGCATATCCGATTCAAAATTTAAATCTTGGTATTACAATGATTTAAATTTTGAACCTCGTGCGTAAAAACAAGTTCCGGGCGGATTACAAGAGGTATTCTTTAATTTGACAAATATTATTATTCTGATATAATTCATTGACAACCTGATTGGAACTGTTGTATTATACGCCCCAGTTAATCAGATATATCTAATTTAGTGAGGTCTATGAAATGGCAGTACCAAGATCAAAAACATCTAAAGCCGTTACAAAAAGACGTCAGACAATCAATATGCGTCTGGAATCACCTCAGCTTGTTGAATGCAACAACTGCGGCAACCTTGTCCAGTCTCATCGCGTTTGTCCGAAGTGCGGTTTTTACCGCGGACGCCAAATAATAAAGCCAGAGGTTAACGGTTAATAATTAGGAGCAAAAGATGGACGAATTGTTCGAAAAAATCCAGAAGCTTATTGCGGAAAAACTGGAAATTGATGAAAGCAAGATTACGCTTGATTCTTCATTCCGCGGAGATTTAGGTGCAGACAGTCTTGATACTTACGAGCTTGTCTATGCAATAGAAGAAAATCTCGGCGTAAGTATTCCTGATGACAAGGCAAATGAATTTGAGACTGTTCGTGATGCCTACGATTTCATCAAAGCGGAACAGGGAAAATAGTTTTGCTTTAGCATGGAACACAAGCCTCCGGGCTTGTGTTTTTTTATTTTAAAAATAATTTGGAAATATGCCCAACATTGACCGAGAAAGAAAAAATAAACTGTTAGATTTTTGCCGACGCTTAAATTTAAAATTCAAAAATCCGGAACTTCTGGACATGGCTTTTCATCATAGATCATATTCAAATGAAGATATTCATGCAAAGAATTTAAACAACGAGCGGCTTGAATTTTTAGGCGATTCGGTATTGGGACTTGTTGCGGCAGATTTTTTATATAAAGACATGGCGGAAAATGCCGAAGGCGAGCTTTCAAAAATAAAATCCGCTGTAGTGTCAGAAAAAGCTCTTGCACCTGTAGGATTACGTTTCGGCATAGATGAAATGCTTGTGATGGGGCATGGAGAAGAACTTACGGACGGAAGGCACAAACCCGCAATTCTTGCCGACTGTATGGAAGCTGTCATCGGTGCATATTATCTTGATTCCGGCTTTGCCGCCGCAAAAAAATATGTTCTTTCATTTTTAATTCCTGAAATAAGAAAAGTTCAAAAAAGCGGCGGCAAAGACTATAAAACTCTTCTTCAAGAACTTTATCAAAAAAAATATAAACTTTGCCCGGTGTATAACACTGTTTCGGTTACGGGACCTGAACATGATTTAACATTTTGCGTAACGGTATCTTTAGGCAGCGTCGTTTACGGCCCGGAAAAAGGAAAATCACGCAAAGAAGCCGAGCAGAAAGCCGCCTGTAAAGCATATAATCATTTAAAATCGGAATAGATTCTGTTACAATCAATTCTATGGAAAAGAAAAAAGAATCGAAAAAGCAATCGATAAAATATTTTGATTTTATCATTGCAGGTGTTCTTGCCGCAGCTATAACGATTAGTGCTGCCGCAGGTCTTTTTGCAAAATTGGATTATCGTTTCTACGACTTTTTACTTGCGATAAAACGTTCCCCTGAGCAGGATAGGCGCATTCTCCACGTAAATATCGACAACGAGTCTATTGCGGAAATAGGTGAATGGCCTTGGAGCCGCGATATAATCGCCGATGCCATGATACGTATGCGCGAACTTGGCGCAGAACGTGCGGTTTTCGATATTGAGTATCTTTCCAAATCTCCAAGAGGAGTGCCCTCCGATGCGGAGCATAACATTGACCGCATAATAGAGCGGCAGAAAGACGATATTACAGAAATTGTAGAGCAGCTTGCTTCAGCAGTGCAGGACGGTTATATCAAGCCTTCTGAAATAAATGAGCAATCGGAAGAAATGCTTGATTCTTATATAATTCCCGGACTTAATTCCGCCAAAACGGAACTCACAGCCGGTTCCATGCAGGATAACGACGTCTACTTTGCAAAATCTCTGCAATTTTTCGGAAATGCGTGGCTTACGGTAAATACGCGCAACATAAGTATTCCAAAGCAGCAGGGAGATGACGAATATGCAACTTCCCGCCTGCTGCTGAATAATGTAAGCGATAAGCAAAACTTTATCATTCACGATAATAATTTTACTTCCGTAAACCAGTACGGCGGCGAGCAGTCCGATTTTACACTTGCTTTGCGCGTATTGTTGGAGCGGGCGCAAGGAATCGGTTTTACAAACGTTGTAATAGATTCCGACGGTACCAGGCGAAGGATCGAACTGCTGTTTGAGCACAACGGAAAATACGCCGCACAGCTTGCTTGTTCTCCTCTATTAAATCTGCTTGATGTCCAAAATATAATCAGAAAAAAGCATTCACTTACGCTTGCAGGTGCGCTTTTCCCCGGAAAAACAGAGCGCGAAGATGTAAAAATTCCGCTTGATGAACACGGACGGATGATGATTAACTGGGTTCACACAAGTTTCGGGAAATCTTTTAGACATGAATCGCTTTTATTTTTAAAACAGCTTGATTGGATTGAAAGCGACATTTATCGAAATCTTCAGAACATAAAAGCGTATAGCCTGCGCGGAAAGGACGGAACTGAACTTGATTACAATACAGACGCCTCTTTGCTGCTTTCCGAATATGAAAAAATTCTTTCTAACAAAGCACGGCTTTTAAATTTGTGCACCGGCATAAATGAAGACGGCACCGTCCGCGACGGAATTACGCAGGAAGATTACAGCATGTATTTTAATGAACGGGAAAACTATTTTAATGCCGTAAACGATTACGCATCGGTCGATTATATGAAAAACGTTATGTCTGTAATCGATGAGCTTGGAATACAAGATGATGAGCGCGTCGTCGAGTTTGTTGAATCATTAAAGGCTGAATTTTCAGCCCTTTTGGAAAATATTTCGGCATATCTGCTATATACGGGTGAAATGAAAGAAGCCTACAACGGTTCTTTTTGCATTTTAGGCAACACCGCTTCCAGTACGACAGATCAAGGCGCGACTCCTTTTACACGTCTTTATCCTAACGTAGGAACTCATGCAAATGTTCTTAATACGCTTCTTCAAAAATCTTTTATAACACCGGTTTCATGGATTTACGGTTTTGCGGCAGCTCTTTTTCTTGTTATGCTGAATCTTGTCGTTACGCGCTCAATGTCTACGAGGGTCCAGAATATAGGAGGCGCAATTCTGCTGTTAATAATATTTGTAGCCCCCGTCATATTTATGATAACCGCAGACATTTATATTCCGTTTGTGGGAACTGCTTTATTTGTAAGTTTGAATTATATCGGCGGAATCGTATTGCGTTATATTTCAGGCGAGCAGGAAAAACGTTATATTCGGCAAATTGCTTCAACTTATGTGTCAAAAGATGTCGTCCGTCAGCTTGAAGAAAATCCCGAACTTTTTAAACTAGGCGGACAAAATAAGCATATCACTGCGCTTTTCAGCGATATAAAAAGTTTTTCGTCATTCAGCGAACTGGTTACTGCCGACAGGCTTATCACAATATTGAATCAATACTTGGGCGCACTCAGCGACGTTATTATCGACAATCAAGGAACGATAGACAAATACATAGGCGATTCCATTGTATCGTTTTTCGGTGCGCCGCTTGATTTAAAAGACCATGCGTATAAAGCCTGTTCCGCAGCAATCCGCATGAAGCAGGCGGAAGCGGAATTCAATCGTACCCATATGATTGCAAATGATATTCCGCAAGAACTTTTTACGCGCATAGGCATAAATACCGGCGATATGGTTGTAGGCAACATGGGTACCCAGACGGGAAAAATTTCAAAAATGAATTATACGATGCTCGGAGATAACGTAAACCTTGCAAGCCGCCTTGAAGGTGTAAACAAAGTTTACGGCTCATGGATTTTGTGTTCCGAAGAAACTTATAATGAAGTCGAAAACGGTGAATACAAAGGAGAAATTCTTTTTAAGAAACTGGATAAAGTCCGCGTTGTAGGAAAAAATCGCCCTGTCCGCCTTTATAACATTTTGGGATTTAAGCGTGAACTTCCGCCAAATCTAATTGAAGAAGTGGATATTTTTCATGCCGCACTGGAAAAATATACTGAGAGAGATTTTTCCGGAGCTAAAAAAATGTTTATTCAAGCAAATTCGATTATTCCCGAAGATCAGGCTGCACTGGTTTTTGCCGACAGGTGTAAAACTTATATGAGAAAATCCGTACCGCCTGAATGGGACGGAATTATGAATCTTACTTCAAAATAATAGGTCGAATGTCGAGTTTTGAAAGACTTGTTTAAGTGATGATATGCTTTCGGCGAAGTCCAGTCCGCTTAGCCGCAGTCGAACTTTTCGCTCGAAACGGCACGCAGCCGGAACTTATCCTACGCAAAATGGATAGCTTTCAAAACTTGAAATTAAGCCTAATAGGATGTGATATTTTATGAAACTAAAAAATTATTTTATTATCCCGCTGACTCTGGCTTTTATATTTTCAGGCTGTGAAATTATCAGAGAAGAGGGGCAGAATGAAAAATCTGCCCTTGAATATGCTGCAGAAGACCAAGCCGCCAAAGCCGCAGTCGGAAACGATTTTATGTTTCTTTGCCGGAAAAAGACAAATATCTCCGGCACTTATGCGGGAAAAACGGCATATTTAATTTCTTATAATATGGGAAACAATGATGTCAAATATACAAATACGGGAGAGGCTGCTCTTTTGCCGGTAAATCTTATGGCGGAAGCTGAAGAAACTGAATACTGTGATTACACTGCTACCGTTACGGAGAAATCATCTGCAGCAAAACACGAAAATGATGTTACGATTATTCCGTATCATTATGACCGTGAATTGATAAACGATATAAATGATTTTACAAAAAGCAAAACTGCCCGCGCACCGGATGTTTTTGATTCTTCCGTTTTTAATAATGAATCTTATGTAGCGTATAATGTCGGTGCCCAAAAAAACTTTTGGGTATCAAAAAACGACAACGGTAATTATGAAGAGAGAGAGTTTATATTAAAAGCATCCAATCATTTTTGTAATGTTTGGTATAATGATGATATAGATTTTGACAATTCTTATTCGGAAGCGGGTCTTGCATCTTATTTGACAGAGGTCCTTAAAAAATTCACTCTAATATATTCTCCGGAGCAGAAAATATTCGGGAGCGCAAAATACACTCGTCCCGCCGCATACGGCTTTATAGATTCTCCTGAAAAAATCAATATTCTTGTTTTTGACCTTTTTTCAGATGCACAACCGCAGCAAAGCGGCGGCATTTTAGGATATTTTGCCCCAATCGATATGTATTCGGAGCAGGATATTGCCGCTTATAACAGGCAAAAAGGTAAAAACCTTAAAACAAACGCATCCGAAGTATTTTATATCGATGCGTATTTTTTGAAGAAAGACCCTGCACTTGTCTATTCTACGCTTGCACATGAATTTCAGCACATGCTCCGCTTTATTGCAAAAGTGATAAAACACGCTAAACCCACCGCAACATGGTATGACGAAATGCTTTCAATGCTTTGTGAAGATATATTTGCGCAAACTCTGGAAAGCAATGTATTTGCGGAAGATCAAGGTTCTCTTTACAGACGTTTATCGTCCTTTAATTACGATTATAATCTCGGTTATGTTGTGTGGCCTGCCAGCGGAGACAGAACTTTATCCGCTTATGGCAATGCTTATGCATTCGGAGCCTATCTTGCGCGCAATTACGGAGGAATTGATTTAATACAGGAGATTGCATTAAACGATTCGGTAAACGAAGATTCAATAACGGCTGCACTTCAAAAACGCGGATATACCGATGAAACATACAAAACCGTCTTTTATAAATGGGCAAAAGCGGCTGTAAACACAAGCACCGACCCTGTAAGTTTTAATAAATCCGTTTCAAAGGTTTTGGACGGGAAAACTTTTACAATGCAGGCGATTAATATTTCCGATATATATTCTTCCGCTCCGAGCAACCAATTTGAAAACTATTCGAAACTTTTTACCAATAGAATTGAAAAAGGATTATTCTCTTTAAAAATATACGGTCCGCGTATCTTAAGAAAAGAATATCGTAGTTCCATCGGCGCATTCGGATTTTCGATAAAAGAGTTGGGAAAAATAGCGGCTTCGGGAAATGCGGTATATGTTGATGACGAAGATATGGATAAAGACATCAGAATGTTTTTATATCTAAAATAAAATCAAAATTATAAAGCGATTTTATAATCCTTTTAAGATAGGGTATACCGTATGAGATTAAAGCGTACTTTATATTCTTTATTCGCAATTATTTTATTGTTTTGCGGAACATCGATGGCAAAGCATCATAATTCCGTTTCCGTAAGCGGATATATAAAATCTTACGGAAATATGCCGTTTAATTTTCCGGTAATCGAATGCGACGACGGAAAACTTTATTCAATCGACGCAAGCGATGATGTAAAAAAAGTTTTGCTTTCAAAGCAAGGTAAATTAGTGAGCATTTCGGGAATTATAATAAGCGAAAAAGAAAATAATTCTTCCGATTACGGAGATTCCGAGTTCGGTAGGATAATATTTGAGTCTTTTTCCGAAATAAAATAAAAAATCCGGAACGGTAATATAAACCTCGCAGACAAAGTAATTTTCCGCGCAACGTTTTTTAAGCCCGTTTAAAGTCGGCTTTGAACGGACTTTTTTTTGCGGTAATACATCGTATACGGCTTACCGACTTAAAACTTTCCGTAATTTTATTATGCACATCCGTAAACTTGTGTTACAATCATAACGGGTGATTTAACAGGGGAATGATTTTGCTCGGAGATTTTAATGAAAAAGTACAAAAAGTTTCTATTTTTTCTTTTGCCCGCCGCTTTAATGCTTGCCATTGCGTTTTTTGCATTAAACCGCAAATCAAGACTCACGGTTGTTTTTGTAGATATTCCGAATTTTATTAGCGAACCCGTTTGCAAGCGAATTTCGCAACGTGCAAAACGTCCGCCCGTATTTAGAAGTCTTTCTGCGGATGTAAACGTGCAAAAACTTTCAAAACGAGCGGATATAATTTTTTCATACAACGGTGAGTTCGGTACGGAAATCTCCGCTTTCGCAAAAGAAATTCCTTCTTCAATCCTTCAAACTGTGCCGGAAAATTTCCTGCAAACCCAAAATGCTCTTCCGATTCTTTTAGAGCATTACGGAATTTTCTATTACAACAGCGCAAAACAGAAAGCCTCCGCCTCTTATGCGTTTGACTTTTCCGAATTTGAACTTTACCTGCAAAAGACAAAAAGCGTAACGGAGTTTCCGTTGTTTGTTTCAGGCGGTGATGATTTAAGACTTTTGGCTTTTGTAGGTGCCGTTACGGAAAGCGTTTTCGGGCATGAAGCCTATACGGAACTTTTGAAAGCTCTTAAAAACTACGGCACAATGGAAAATCTTTTACAGGTTAAGATTTCATCTGATAAAACGGTAAAAGACGTTTTCGGCATTATTATTGACTTTCAGAAAAAAGCATATCTTCATCCGGCATGGCTTGGAGCAACAATCGAAGATTTCAAAAATTACGCTTTGGATTCAAGGTTTTCCGTTGCTTTTGCATCTCTCTCGGATTTCCGTACTCTCGGTTCTGCTTTGGGACAGGGATTTTCTATGGATAGAATGCCGATTCTTGATGCAAAAACAAGGCACGGAATAATCGCTCCGGTAATTCAGGGATTTTGCCTGTCGGAGAAAAAAGAAGCTATGGAATTGCTCGCATTTTTCTCGGAAATCGACGAGGAGGCGGCTCTTTCTGACAGCACAATGCTGGCTCCGGCTTCGGCTTTTGCACCAAGCTGTGATAAAGAAGCTGATGATGTGCGGTTCCTTGCGTCAGCTTGTCCGGCAGGCCCGTTATGTGATCCTTTTACAGCAGTTTTTGAATCGGATTATAAGCGCGGAAACTCTTTTTGCAGAGACCTGCGATTTTATTTTAAGAGTTTTCAATAAACTTAAAAAACTAAAAGATGTAAAAACAGTTGCAAGTAGGGCGAATGTCGAGTTTTGAAAAACTTTGCTGAGCTTTCGGCGAGAACTTCGTTCGCTGCGCTCACTACCGAGTTTGCAATGCAAACTCGCACGCTTAGCCGCAGTCGAGCTTTTAGCTCGAAACGGCACGCTGCCGGAACTTCTCATACGCAAGATGGATAGCTTTCAAAACTCTTCATTTTGTTGGAGCCGGAAAGAGTTGGAAAATTTCGAGTTTTTGCAAAACTCGAAATTAAGGCTAAGCATAAAAAGCGAAAACGGGCATTTTTCCAATTTGTGCGTTTTTGCTGCAATTATGCCGATATATTATATGTACTTCTGAATTTTGGAGGTTATTATGAAAAAGTTGTTTTCCTTTCTCGGCGTATTATCTCTTTTGATAATCGAATCTTTATTAACATTTTCCTGTGAGGTCGGACTCGGTTCCGCCGTCGATGTAACGGCTCCGTCCGTGGTGATTTCAAGTCCGAAAGACAGTGCCGTAGTACGCGGAGATTTTGCTCTTATGGGCACATGGTCTGACGACGGCATTTTGGATAAGGTGAATGTGGTTTTGAATTCGATTTCGAATTCTTCGATTAAATATGAGTTTAACGGAGAATTTTCGGGAAACGATCAGAATGAATCGAAAAACTGGCGATGCGTAATAAATCCTCTTTCGGAATTGCAGCCTATAACGGACGGCGAATACAAAGCTACCGTTTATGCAGTTGATACTGCAGGTCATGCGACAACAGTTACAAAGACTTTTACAATAGACAATACTCCGCCCGTAATTGTCTTGCAAAGACCCGGCACAAAATTTGACGATGCAAGTGTAGATTCTTACGGGCAAATTTTTACGCTCGAAGGGCAGGGTGCGGATTCAAGCAATATAGATCACATTGATATTCACATTTTTGACGACGCCGATTGTTTAAATCACCTTAAAACCGTTACGCTGAACAATGTTCCGTTGAATATTAAGCTTGATGTCGCCGCCTTTAAGGATGAGTCTTATACCGCAATTTACGGAAGTGCCGAAAAGAACGGCGAAAAACGGCTTTATTGTAAAATGGACGCTTACGACAGTGCGCAAAAATATCCTACGGAATTCGGGAAAAATCAATCCGCCGAAGATACGAAGGGAAACAAAACTTCATCTTATTATCTTTACGACAATCTTGCCGCGGACATTCTCAGTAAATATAACATTGCAAGATTATATGAAATGATGAACGGAACGTACACGCTTCCCGAGAAAGGCACGGCAGGTATAACTCAAACTCCGGAGCAAATTATGGGTTCCGTAAAAGATGCGCTTAAAAAACGTGTTGTAAAAACCGGAAGTTTTACGCTTAATCCAGAAAACAGTCCTAAGTTCACGGTGAACGGTAAGGATGCTCTTTTAGCTGAAAATCTGAACATTGCCGACGTAAATCAAGGTTATTTTGTTACGAACGGAAGCGACATAACCGTAGAAGTAACGCCGGGACTTGACGGAACTTCAATTGTAAACAGCACAGAAAAACCTCTTAAAGTTTATGTGAAAGAGTGCGATTCTGCAGGAAACGTATTAAGCGACGTAAAGATTTATCCCAAACTTGCGGAGGTAGATAATCCCGTTACGAAAAGCGGTTCCACATATAAAATCTATATAAATCTCGATGTTGAAACCGCAGTTTCGGAGAATCTTGCCGACGCATTGAAAATCGGTAAGATGTACAAGTTCGGTGTTGAAGGCGAAGATTTAAACGGGAATGCAATTATTCCTTCGGCAAGTACCGGTTACGGCTTTTATCTTGATTCTTCAGGCCGCGCTCCCGAGTTAAAAATCGAGAATCCGGCTGTTTCAACCGTTTATCTGAAAGGCGGAGACGGATTTACCGTAACGGGATACACTATCGCAAGCGAAGGCATTCCCAATGTAAAAGTTTTTATCGGCGATTCTACGACACCCGTATGGCAGCGCGTATTTACCGAATCGGAAGGGCTTGAAGTTTCGTCAGGTTCTGCGAAAAGACGCTATAATTTTACGGCAACGGTTCCGGCTGCGGAATTCAGTCAAACGGAAGAAAAAGACTATTCAATAAATATTGCCTCGAGTATCGGTGATAAAACCGTGAGCATTACAAAGACGATTTGGTATGATTTGTCCCAACCTGAGATTAATTTTATTAACATTTCTCCCGTAATCTCCTCTTATGAGTTTGCAAATGCTGCGGATAAGACTGCCGCCGGTGATAATATAAACTCTGACGGAACAGTTAAACATCCTTTTATAAACGGCAAAGTTCGTTTTAGAGGAACGG
This sequence comes from uncultured Treponema sp., assembly GCA_963548875.1. Lineage (GTDB taxonomy): Bacteria > Spirochaetota > Spirochaetia > Treponematales > Treponemataceae > Treponema_D. The sequence continues at coordinate 29,528 of CAUUVZ010000015.1, forward strand.
TTGAAGATTCCCTTACAAGAATTAAAAGTGTTGAATGGCATATAATTCAAAATAATTTAACTGTTGCAAATATCGGCGGAACTATAGGAACGAATTTTAATTTTGAATTAGACACAACTGCGCCGGGCATTGCCGATAATAAGGACATAACCGTTTCTTTTACCGCAGAAGATTTTGCGGGTAACAAGCAAACTGCAAATCTGGAATACTTTGTCTGCCAAAATACCGATAAACCCGTTGCGGGACCTAACAATCCGAATGCTTGGACTGCGTTAGCTCAAGAGCCGAAGCAGATTAGAGAAGGTACTCTTGTTCAACCTGCAGATCCTGCGTCCCGCATGAATAAAATTTCTGCCGGAAGTTCCATATATGCAAAGGTTACGGATGACGACGGAATAAAGGAAGTTAAGTTCAAAGTAGAAAAACTTAAATACGATTCAAATTATGAAAACAGTATGCCCGATCCCGACCAGAGTTCCGTTCCTTCCGATATAGGTTCAGAAACTATTACGGATTTAGGCTCTCCTGTAGAAACGATTAGCCATGCAATGCCGTCGTCAAGCGGTTATTTTAAAGTTACAATCACTGTTACGGACTTAAACGATGTTGCTTGTTCCAAGAGTTTTGTCGTTCAAATGACAGGTGCTGCTCCCGATGTAACCGTTACAAATCAGTCGGACTATATAAAAAACGGCGAGAAAGTTAAACTCGAAGTAAAAATGACTGGAGAATCGCCGTTTACGATTGTAATCTTGCAAAACGATGGATCGCCAAATTGGCAAGAAAGTTCTCCGATAATAGAAAACGGCAACACTAAATTGATAGATGTAACCCCAATTGAGCATCCTGTAACTCAACAGATAAAGGTCAGAGTAACGGACAATTCAAGCGGAGTTACCACAAAAGAAGTTGATTATAAAGTAGATAATACCGCACCCGACTCTCCTGTAATCGAATCTCCTTCTGCCGGAGCGACGGGAAATAATTCTCTTTCAGGAACAACGTTTGTATTTAGCGGTAAGGCAAACGATGCTGTTGCTCCGAGTGCAAATGAAACATCTTCCGGAATTAAAAAACTCTATTACGCATTTATGACGAGCGACACACCTCCGGCCGATAACTCCCCCCTGTGGAATTCACAAGCTGCTACAAGTGGAACTTGGAATATAAACGCAACTTTGCAGTCCGGTACCGGAACTTCTTCCGGCACGACCTTGTATGAAGGAAAATATTGGCTTTGTGTAAAAAGCGAGGACGGAGCGGGAAATCGATCTTCTGTCGTAAAACAGGAATTTACGGTCGACCAGACCGCTCCTAGTATTACAGAAGTAAAACTTGAAGGTGCCGAACTTTCTGTCGGAACCGTAAAATATTTTAAAACTACTTCCGGAAATTTCACAATAAGCGGAAAAGTGACCGACTCAAACGGAATTGATAGTGTTATCGTCAACGGCAATAATGTCGGAGCTGTTGATTCGGTCGGGACTTGGTCTTCTTCCATAACAAGGTCTGAGAACGGTCAATTTGATTTTAGCGTTCATGTGAAAGATAAAGCCGGTCGGACAACCGTACAAAACTATTCGATTTTTTGCGACACGTTAAAACCGTCTTTAAGCATTACAAATCCGGATACGGATTTGACCGGTGAAAACTCGCTTGCCGCCGACAGTTATACATTCCGCGCTTCCGCAAACGATTCCGGCTCTGGAGTTGAAACATTCAAATATATGATTTCTCAAACGGAGCTTCCTACGGAGCAGGCGATAATAAGTTCCGCAACGGCAGGAACGAATTGGGAGGCTGTTACTTCTTCTTCATTCAGCGTTAAAAAAGATTTGATAGAAGGGAAAACGCCCGTTTCGGGAAAAATCCACGAAGGCAAATGGTATTTATACACGTACGCGAAAGATAAGACCGGAACTCCTGCTGCGGAAAAACGTATGTTCTGGGTTGATAAAAAAGCTCCGACTCTAATGACCGATGATATTGCCTCCGTTACAAAAGACTCCGTAACCGTCAAGGGAACTGCAACGGATGCAAACGGAATAAAGGACGTAAAGGTAAAAATTACGCCGAGACCTCTTTCTTGGAGTTCCGATACGAAAACTTTGACGGAGACGGAATTTGCAACGGGACAGGCTTATACGGCAGGCTCCGGAAACGGTTTACCGGACGGAAATTACACAATCCAAATCACCGCAACCGATAACGCCGGTAAAACCGCAACTCAGACAAAAACGGTTCTTGTGGACACTATTGCTCCTAACGGAACGGTTTCCGTTTTAGATACGGCTAATCATACGGAAACCGGCGGTAAAAAATGGTACAAAAAAGAATCTATAAAAATAAAATTCCTTCCTACAACCGATAGCGGATGTGAAGTTGCCGAGGTTAAGGCAAAATTGCGTAAGCACGGCAACTCGGACACTTCCGGAACGGAAGAACTTGTAAAAAGGACGAGCAGCAGCGAAACATGGTGGGAAGCGACGTTGCCTGCTTCGGAGCAGGGTAGAAATGAAATTTATCTTTTTATAAAGGATAAAGCCGGAAACACCGCCGAGAAAAAATCTCCCGACACGCCGGATGTTTACATAGATTCAGAATCTCCCGATGACTGCATTGTATACAATTACGTTGCAGACGACACGAACTATGCTGCTCAAACTGCAATTACGGGTTCTACCACTATAAACGGAAAGATTGCAAAAACTTTCGTCGTAAAAGCGCAGGATAACGACAATAATGGAGCCGATACGTATTCCGGTATGAAGGGCGTTTATTATAAGTGGGATAGTTCGATTTCCGGTAAAATTACGGCAACCGTTTTAAGTGAGGAAAATCACACATATAAAATCACTATTCCCGCCAATACTGCGTCAATTAAATATCAAAAAACGGGAACGGTAAAATTCTATCTTGAAGATAATGTTTCAAATATTTATCAGTCTGCAACGTTCAGTTTTGTTCTTGACGAAACTCCCCCGACCGTACAAATCAATCCGCTTACGGACGCTTTAACTGCCGCCGACGGAGACTCAACCGCGAGAATAGACGTAAACGGAAAGATAAATCTTTCGGGAACTTCCGGCGACGGTTATAAAGTTGATAAAGTAGGTCTCAAATATTTTGTCGGAAACAGCGAGCCTGACTGGGCTACGGCAACGGGAATAAAAACCGTCGATGCCGACGGAACTACAAGTTGGACTGCATCGATAAACACAGCGGCTGAAAACGATAACGCAAACCTTTACATAAAGGCGCTTGCACAAGATGAAGCCGGCAACATCGGAGAATCCGGCACAATGATTCTTTACATAAATCAGGATTCCGACCGTCCGATAATAACTTTCTCAAATCTCGACCTTGCTCAAAGTCCGATTTGGCTAAAAGGCGTAAAGAATGCTTACGGTTCGGTATTTGACGACGACGGAATTACTTCGTTTGAGTATAAAAAAGGAACGGGCGGAACTTATAAACCGATTACGATAACGAACGGTTCTTGGAACAAGGACATGGAAGAAGGTGAAAACGATATTTACTTTAAAATAGTTGACAAAGAGGGTAAAACGTTTGAGACCGGTACCGCCGCCCAGCCAAAACTTAAAAGTCGAGCGGAAGGTCAAAGTGCATCTACGTTTAAGAACGGAATTCTTACCATCAAAGTAGATACGACTTCGCCTATATATTCAAATCTTATGTTTGCGACGAAAACGAGCGGCGGCGTAACTTCTTCGTTTACTTCGGATTCCACAACACTTGTACTCGGAGGAATATACGAAAAACTGATTTTGAAGCTTAGCGCTTCAGACCAAAACGGTGTTGTTTCCGTAAAGGCGGAACTTGAAAACAACGATTATGACGCGACTATCGAAGGCTCAACACCGGTTTTGCAAAACGCAAACAAAAAAGATTCTTCTCCGCATCTTTGGACATTCCCCGACATTTCGATTCCGGACACGCTTACCGGTCCCGTAACGCTGCGGCTTACGATAACCGATCAATCGGGAACTCAACGCGAAGATAACATAAATTTAACCGTAGACAACACAAAGCCGGTTCTCAGCTTTACAAGTCATAACTCCGGTGCAACCGTATTTGCAACTTCCGATGTTACGGTGCGTGGTAGTGTCGATTCAACCGATCTTGCGGAATGGAAATATGCGCTTACGAATATTTCGTCCCCGCCGGCACTTACGGATGCCGCTTTCAAACCTCTTATAGACGGTTCTACAAGTTTTACGCTTGTATTCGATGGCGGTTCGTCTACTCCGGCTGAGACTCACGAGCAAAAACTGTTTAAACGTATTTGCGCATTGGAAGGAATTTCTGAAACTCTATTACAGAGCGATGATAATATCCGCGATCTTTACATACACATTTACGGAAAGGATATTGCGGGAAACGTCTCGGATGTAAAAACGCTTATGTTAAAGGCGATTCCGAACGGGGACAAACCTATTGTTTCGTATTCTTATCCCGCTGCAAACGGTGCGGCACTCGGAGGCATACTCCGTGTTACCGGTTCTTCGATGATTCAGACGAACGAGGTTGACGGCGTATACATACAGATAGATCCCTCACCTACGATTTCCTGGGAGAAATCCGCGAACGGAACTTATTATAAAGACGGTTCCGAGTATAAAAAATATACCGGTTTCCGCTATAAAAAAGAAGGCGGCACTTATACGGTAGATGTCAACGGAGATTATGTTCTTATCGGCTCGGTTCACAGTCTTGCAAGCGATGTGCTTTACTCGATAACGAAAGCGGAGTTCTCATCGGCAAATTGGAAGAACAATCTTAAAACGGCTGCAGGAATCCCCTATTACAATAGTCATTATCAAAGTCAGATTGTAAGCGTATCTTATTCGGGCGGAAGTGAAGATGCTATAAAGACGAGCGGAAGTCTTTCCGGTTGGAACATAACGTTGAACTCCAATAAAGAATTTGATCACTCGGCAGTCGTCGCATTAAGAGTTTTTGCGGTAAGCAAAACAAACAAGAAGAGCGATGCGCAGACTATTTGGTTTAGAATGGACCCGGATGCGCCACAAATTGGAAGCACAACTCCGCTTGAACTTGTACAATATGCAAGCGGTTCGAGCGGTGCCGTTGTTGCACGCAGAAACTACGAGCCGAATATGTGGATTACGGGAGAGTGGTATCTTACGGGTTCCGTTACCGATGATAGCGGAATTAAACGAATTACATACAAGAAGGGAAGCGACTCTGCAGTCGACCTTGTAGAGGTAACGGATGCGGTAAACAACGTAGGTTCGATTACGAACGCGTCTCCTTATAAGAATTATGTTACCAAAGGCTCGGCACATAGTCCTAACTTTGACTATAACTTGAATATTCCCGTCGGTTCGAATGCAGCAGACGGATTCGGAGTGCTTTCATATGAAATTTCCGCTATGGAAGGAGCTACGCAGAGCCTTGTAACAAAGCAAACAATCATATTGAATTATGACAACAAAGCTCCGGAATTTGCCGCCACTACGTCGGACGTTTTGAATAAGTCTACTTGGGCGGAAAAACTCGGTACTCAACTGCATCCAAGCGGAACGGAGATTAAGAACAGTGCGGGAACTTACGGATTCTATGGAATTGCGGATGAATCCGGCAGTCAAAGCGGAAACCAAAGCGGATTTGCCAAAGTGGCGATGTACTTTACAAGAATAAGAGCGGACGGCAAAACATACGTAATCGATCCTATGCGCTCGGGCGGCTCGGACGGACTTGAAAACTTTATGGAAACGGGTGCCGACTTTGAAGCCTATAAACCCGTAGCCGCCAATGGCGACGGACTTTACTGGCTCAAGAAGCGTAAGCTTATAGTAAGCGGAACCAATATTTTGACCGCAAAAGACGGCGGCTCGTTGCATCAAAGCATACGCAAAGGCGGTCTTGTAAAGGTAAACGGTGCGATCTATTCGATAGACACCGTTGACAGCGCAAATAAAAAGGTTACGGTAAAGGGGACATTGCCGAGCGGAGAATTCGACGCTTACTTTGCCGTATGTCAGGTTGTAGACAACTTTACGCAAGAAAACGGAACAACTGCCGCCTACAATCCGTCTGCCCCGCTGCCTACAAATACGAACGACGACGGCGACCAGATGATAGAAGGCGTTATAGAAAGCGGAACAATGTGTACGTGGAAAGCGTTTATCGACTCCAAATTGATTTTGGACGGCGGCGTTACCTTGCATTTTGTCGCCTTTGATAAAGCCGGAAACGCGACGGAAAAAACGTATTCGGCAACCGTAAAGAACAATGCGCCGCGCCTTTACGGTGTAAAATACGGAACGGACGTAAACGGCAACGGAACAATCGAGGATGATGAATACATAAAAACTTTCCATGATAAATATTCGGTACTCAGCGGAGCTACAACTTATTACGGTTACGACGGAAGCACCGATAATCCCGTTTCGGAAATTACGGCAACGGAAAGGCTCACGGTAAAAACCGGTTTATCCGTTGTTCCTCGCGTTGTCGGCGGAAACTTGGGACTCGGTTATACGTATAAGTACAAGCAAAATCCGACAGACTCGGATGTGAATGCAAAATCGGAACCGGTGAGCGGTATTGCCGAATATACGCCTGTTGCGGGGCATTCTACGGATTTGCGTCCGGATTCGCTTGGAATAACCGTAAATCAAGAGTTCTTTATACGGAATATAAGCGACGGTCGGCAGGCTATAACATTCAATTTGTGGGATAAAACGGACGGAACAACGGCGGGAACCGACAGTAATTGCGCAAAAATAATAATTCCCGTAGATGTTGCCGTTCAGGATGCAATTCCTCCGACTGCGGTTCTTCTGCCGTTTAAGTGGATTAACGCAAGCGAAAACAGTCTTTATGCAAATTCAAAAAAGAACGGGCATATAGAATTGGAAGCCGACTTGCCTTCTGCAACATTTACAGCGACCGGTTCGGACATAAGCGACAGAGATCCTAAGATTTCAGGTATCGTAACTTTTGAAGGAAAAGCAAAAGACAATGTAATTGTAAAAGAAATCGTCATAAAGATTCCGGAGTATAACGGCGGTAGTGCTTTTACAATTGCAACAAGGGGTACTGACGGAAAATTGGTTTCTGATAATATGCTGACTCTCAGCAATGTTCCTCCTGTAAAAACTTACGATGACTATAAGTTCAGCGGCGCGGGTGCAAAGGACTGGTACTTTGAGGTATTAACGGATAAGTTTGAAGCGGACGGTTCAAATATCGTAGAATTTAAATTCCATTTTGATACGCAAAAGATAGCCGACGTTGCAAAAACGGATGTGAAAGTCTCTCTTTCCGCAAAAGATCGCGGAAAGGCAAGTATCGTAGGCGGAAATGTCTCTTATGCTTCGAACGTATCCGACCCCGGAAACGTGCAAACTACTGCGGATGCCAACACCGGATATTACAAAACGGACGTTGTTCCGTATATTACGGGAGTGGAAACCGCTTTAACAAAATCTCTTAAAACAAGTGTAAAATCCGCATATTCCAGAACGGCATTGGGACACTATATTACAAGGAGAGGTGAAAAAGTAAGCATCTCCGGATTTAATCTTACCGGTGCAAAATACGGCGTAACATCGTTAGATCAAAGTAACGGTAATGTTCTTCTGTCCGTATCGATGGATTCCGGTGAAATCGAGCTTACCGTAAATAATGTTTCTACAATAAACAATCTAAACGACAATTTTGCTAAAGGCTCTTATGAACAAGCAATTACGGATGCTTCATCTTATGAGGTCAAGAACACCTACGCATACAATAGTCAAGCGAACGGCAAAGGAAATAATCTGCTTACAGATGATGTTTTCTTTGATGTATGGGAAATCCACAGCGGTGCGGCAAAACCTGTAAGCGGAGAGCTTAGAGAACCCGTTATGAAAATCAATCCAAAGTCGGGTAAGATAGGTTTTGCCTTTGTTGCAGGTCCTTCAGACTTTAGCATGGGGCACGGAAAATGGGAATCTTATAAACGCTATCAGCGTAACTACGCAACATTCTCAAATATAAGTTTTGCTTATGACGAGCTTGGAAATTCTTTCGGTACAACTACAGGTCTTGATACATATCCCGACGGTCCTACTAATACGCTTGCCGGCCGCTTTACATTTATGACAAGTAAATGGGGGGACGGCGAGAACAATATGAATGACAATTATAGACCTAAAAATAAGATACGTTTTGAAGCCATAGGTATACCGGGTAACAATATGGTAAGAGTAAAAGGAAAACATCCTTCAACTTATACTATGACCGAAACTCGTTTTGCCTCGCCTTCTATGGCGGTTACAAACCATAATACAAACGATACCAGCGTATACTTGGCATACTACGACGATGTGCAGGGACAAATTAGATTCCGCTACGGAAAAAAAGTTACGGGCAGTAAAGGTAACTTCGATAATTTCGTCGATAATCAAGGAATTGCGGATTTTAATAATGAAGAGTATAACAAACACGTATTTGAAGCAAAAACGGCAAACTTTTCGCTCATTGCGGGTATCGATTACCAGCAGGAAAGCAGTTATGCACAAAACGGTTATACTCAAGTTGATGGCGTTAATAACATATATTTCTATGATACGGGATATAAAGCGTACAAATATGTGGCTATCGACGCTTATGCCAAAGATAATGATCCCGATCACGACGTAGTTGTAGCTGTATGGAGCGACGGTACCGATTGCTGGTATGCCTATAACGACAATCCTACAAGCGGCAAAGATAACGGTACTGCAGGCGGTTGGAAAGGTCAAAAGAAGATTTTCAGTGAAGGCGGAGAATACTGTTCCGTAAAGATAGCGCCGGATAATTCAATTCATATTGCAGCAAACGTAGACGGGAACTTGCGGTATGCTTATCTGGCTTCTCCCGAAGCCGCATATAATGAGGCTACGGATTCGGTATTTGTGGATTCGTATACAATAACCGGCGATCAAATTAACATCGATGTAGGACGCAAACAAATCGGTACCGGACATTACGTGGTTCCGTATATAAGCTACTATATGAGTACTTCTCGTCTGCCGGCAATAGCTCATTTGGTTATTCCCGAGTCAAAAATTATGAATTACAAGGCACAAGGTACGGACGATAGCGATAACTTTACAGGCAGCTGGGAAGTTTCTTTGGTTCCTTCTCCAAGTTCTCTAAGCGGCGGCGCCAACGATAAAATAAATGTAGGACTATGGAAAAAGAATGTCGGAAGCGTGAAAGGTGTAATTACCGCCTGCACCGACAGTGTTTTCTCGGAACACGGAAATACATCTGCAAATAATTCCGCCGGTGAGCAAAACGGTAATTGCTTTGGAAACGGTACTCAAAATCCCGTTTTAGGTTATGCGATTAAAGCTTCCTCCGGAACGGTAATAGAAACCGCGCAGATAAAGTAATTTTCCGCGCAACGTATTTTTAAGCCCGTTCAAAGTTCTCTTTGAACGGACTTTTTTTGTGCTTTTTTTGTGCTGTTGACTTCGAAGCTTACAATCTGTATCATGCACCCTATATTATCTTGTGATATTGACTTGTCTGTGTTTGCAGTCTTCAATATCGGGCAAGAACGGGAGCAAAAATGAAAAAAGACATTCACCCTGAGTACAAACTCACAAAAATTACTTGCGTATGCGGTAACGTTATTGAAACTCGTTCAACGGTAAGCGATATTCATGTTGAAATATGTTCCGCTTGCCATCCTTTTTATACGGGCAAGCAAAAACTTGTCGATACGGCAGGCCGTATCGATCGCTTCAATAAGCGTTACGGAATCAAAGCCGAAGATAAATAATCACGGTTATGGAAAAGCTGCTGTAAACGGCAGCTTTTTTTTTATGCGGACTCGTATTATGGAAAAAGATATTTTTCAAGCGGAGATTTTCGCCAATAGGATTCGGAAAAAATACAAACTGTTCCGTAAACGCGCAAGGAAAAATCTCGTATCGTGTTTTAGAATTTATGATAGGGATATTCCGGAGATTCCGCTTTCTTTGGATCTTTATGAATTTCTGCCGGATAATATTTGTTCTGCGGAGCAATGTGAGGCTTTTCTTACGGAGCAAAACGGACGTTTTGCCGCAAACGATTTGCAGGCGGAAAAAGAGGCTGCTCTGCGCCGATATTTTGTTTTGTATCTTTACGAGCGTCCTTACGAAAAATCAGAAGAATCGGAAAATAAGTGGCTTGAACTTATGGCGCACTCCGTATGCGTCGTATTCGGGACGGAGCGGCGGCGGATAATCGTCAAAACCAGAAAAAAACAGCGCGGAGAAAATCAATATTGCCGCTTTAACTCGGTAGATAAAGTTTCCGGAACCGTGCAGGAAAGCGGCAGACTTTTTAAAGTCGATCTTTTGTCGTATATCGATACGGGATTGTTTTTTGATCATAGACCGCTGCGTTCAATAATACGCGGATGCTCGAACGGGAAGCGCGTATTGAATCTGTTTTGTTATACGGGAAGTTTTTCCGTTTATGCAGCGTCGGGCGGAGCTTCTTACGTTGAATCGGCGGATTTGAGCAATACTTATCTTTCGTGGGCGCGTTCCAATATGGAATTGAACGGATTTTCGGGAGAAAAGTATAATTATGTCCGTGCGGACGTAACGGAACTTTTATCCCGCCGCGCAAATGAGGTTCTTTGCGGTAAAATTATTCCGTTTGATATGATAATTCTCGATCCGCCGACATTCAGTAATTCAAAAAGAACCGAAAATCTTCTCGATATAAATAGAGATTGGGCAGCCCTTGTCAATAACTGTTTAAAACTGCTTGCAAAAAGCGGCGTATTATATTTTTCTACCAATAGCCGCCGCCTTCAATTTGATGAAACGAAAATAGATTCGAACTGCACGATAAATGATATTACGGAAACCACAATCCCTTTTGACTTTGAAGGTGCCAAACCTCATCGATGCTGGCGTATTGAAAAGCCGTAGATTTTTTTGCGCTAACTTTCAGGCGGCATTTTTTATCCCATCTCTTTAAAAATGCTGAATTTTTTTTACAATTTTAAAATTGCTTGACAATCTACAGTTAATATTGTTTACTTTCCTCGGTATATAACAACTTTTTTATATTATGTCCGATAATATAAAGAAGAATCATTTTGA